>CAYYOQ010000186.1:0-5262 GCA_964473235.1 uncultured Thermodesulfobacteriota bacterium
TCTGCCATCGGGATGACTGCGGTGGGCTGGGTAGGGGCAACCATAGGACACCGCACCACCTATATTCTGGGGCTTTTTCTTTTTACTTTGTTGAGTATATTCTGTGGGCAGGCAGCCAGTCTGGAGACGATGGTGGTGGCGCGTTTCCTTCAGGGGTTGGGGGAAGGATTAATGGTTCCGATCGGGATGACCATTCTCTTTGAAGTCTTTCCTGAGAACCAACGGGGACTCGCCATGGGCGTTTACGGCATGGGAGCGAGTTTTGCCCCTGCCTTGGGGCCTAGCCTGGGAGGGTTAATCACCGAGCATTTTACCTGGAGGTGGATATTCTACATTAACCTGCCCATAGGGATTATAGGGGTGCTTCTCTCTTTCCTACTCCTCAAAGAAACAAAACCGGAAGAGGAAGAAAGTTGGAGCTTTGATCTTATTGGCTTTCTCCTCATGTCAGTTGCCTTTAGCTCCCTTCTCATCTTTATCAGCAAGGGTCAGGAGAAGGGATGGCTCCAGTCAGATTATATCTTTACCTTCATGGTCATCTTTGCCGTATCGTTTACACTCTTTATTATGGTGGAGTTGCTCACGCCTCATCCCTTAGTTGATCTCAGGATTTTCACCAGTTGGAACTATACCTTGAGCATGATTCCCTTTGCGCTCTTTACTATGAGCCTCTATGGTGTGGCGTTAATCATGCCCCTCTACCTTCAGAGGTTGAAGGACTATACCACCTTGATTTCCGGTGTGCTCCTCCTTCCTGGTGCCTTTAGTGCTGCCTTTGCCATCATCTTAGCGGGGATATTAAGTGATAGGTTTAACACGAAGTATATTTTCCTCTTCTCTATGGGACTATTAGCGCTCCTCACTTTTAATTTATCGCTGATCGATTACTATACGCCTAAATCGCTGCTCATTCAGAAGCACATTCTGTGGAATTTTACTATGGCTTTTATCTTTCCTCCAGCAGTCTCCATTGGCTTAAAGGCTTTGTCCAAGGCTAAGGTGAATCTTGGGTCAAGCCTTCAGAATGCAACGCGTCTACTCACGGGAAGTATTGGAACAGCAATCGCCGTGACCATTTTGGAAAGGAAGCATGACACCTACTTTGAGTCATTTTCAAACTATGTCAACTATGGGAACATCGTTGCCATGACTACTCTTAAAAAGTTGATGACTTTTCTTCACCTGCAGGGAACTCCGGAGCTCTTGCTTCAGAAAAAGGCGATGAAGCTTACTGAGCTCTATGTTAGCAAACAGGCTTTAGCCTATGCATTTCAGAGCGCGATCGGGTGGATGTGTATATTTCTCATTATAGGCATACCCTTCATCTTTTTTATCAGGTCAGGGAAAAATAAGACGAAGGGTCAAGTTCCCCTTCATTGATTTTCAAAGCAGACAGGAGGTGTTATGAGAATGGGTGTAAGGATAGTGATCTTACTCGTCTTGAGTGTGAGTCCTTTTATTGTATCTTCGCTTCGTGCAGAAGAAGTGGCCACACCACTCAGTTTATCAGAGAGTATAGCTATTGCGTTGGAGAGAAGCACCTTGGTAAAGGCATCAGCATATGCGGTAAAGGGTGCTGACTATGAACGGAAAGCGGCAGGAACTGATTTTTTTCCCAAGATTAATACCGCCTATAGCTTTACCCGTTTTAATGAAGATCCCCATATGAAATCCCCCGCAGGTGAATATTCCTCCTATCCGGTAGATATGAAGATAGGGGATAAAGAACGCTATCAGTGGAATACCTACCTTACCCAGCCGCTTTTTACCGGTGGGGCACTGGTGTCTGCTTACCAGATTGCCAAGCTCGGTAAAGATATCGCTCAAGAGAACCTGAGCAAAGCCAGGCAGGAAATTATTTTAAACGTTAAAGAGGCCTATTTTACTATCTTAAAAATACAAAAGATTAGAACGGTTGCGCTTCAGGCAGTTGAACAGGTGAACTCTCATGTAGAAGTTGCGCAGGCATTTTATGATCAGGAGATGATTCCCAGAAATGATCTTTTAGAAGCGCAGGTGAGGTTTGCGCAGGTGAAGCAAGATTTAATTCGTGCAGACAATGGGGTAGAGATTGCCAAGGCATACTTCAATACCGTATTGAGGCGCGAGGTGAGCCAGCCAGTGGAGGTAGAGGACATCCTCGAGTATCAGCCGGAGGTCTTTTCACTGGATGAGTGTGCGAACGAGGCGTTTCAGAAGAGGCCTGAGATGAGAGAAGCTGAGTTTACTTTAGAGAAGGCGCAGAAGGGGGTGAAGCTGGCAAAGAGCAGATTTTTTCCCACCCTTTCTTTGGTCACCGATTATCAGAGGATGGGAGAGCATGCCGATTTGGGAGGAAATCCATATGAAGATCCTGAACGTTGGATGGTAACTACCCTCTTCAGCTGGGATGTCTGGGAGTGGGGGAAAAGGCACTATCAAGTGAGTGCCAGCAGGGCAAAAGTTGCCCAGGCAGAAGAGCTTAAAAAGCAGGTAGGTGATGTCATCGCATTGGAGGTAAAGGAGTCATACCTCAACCTTAAAGAGGCAGAGAAGAACATCATGGTTGCCAAGACTGCCATCGATCAGGCAGAAGAAAATTTTAAATTAAATAAAGAGAAATACAATGAACAGATGGCTACCACCACTGATGTGCTTGATGCCCAGACTTTGCTCACCCAGGCACAGAGTAACTACTTTAATGCCTTGAGTGATTACCACATTGCCAAAGCGAAGTTGGAGAGGGCCATGGGTAGGGAATGATATTGACAGTCTTATCATGCCTGTGCTAAATCTTGAAGCTAGTTGCTTTCTTCTTTTTTGCTTATCATCATGTCGTTAATCACTATCTCTTACTTTTTGTTGTAGCAGTTTTGAAGGATGTTCTATGCGCGTTGCTATGTACTACAGCAACAAAGATGTGCGGCTTGAGGAGATGCCTACACCCACCATTAGTCCGGGAGAGCTGCTGGTGCGGGTGGAAGCAAGCGGTATCTGCGGCAGTGATCTGATGGAGTGGTACCGTATTCACAAAGCACCCTTGGTGCTGGGTCATGAGATCGCCGGTGAAATTGTAGAGGTGGGAGAAGGTGTTAACGGTTATAAGGTGGGAGGTCGCATTTCCGCTTCTCACCATGTTCCCTGTAATACCTGTCACTATTGCCTCACAAGTCATCCTACCACCTGTGATACGCTCCGCAAGACTAATTTCTACCCTGGAGGGTTTGCTGAATTTGTGCGGTTGCCTGCGATTAATGTTGATCGAGGAGTGTACCTTTTACCGGATGAGGTGTCTTATGAGGAAGCGACCTTTATCGAACCTTTAGCCTGTGTAGTGCGGGCACAGAAGAGGGCTCACTTACAACCTGGTGACACGGTGTTGGTACTAGGGAGCGGTATTAGTGGCATACTTCAGATACATTGTGCTCGAATGCTGGGTGCGGCGCGAATAATTGCAACCGATATCGTCGAGTACCGATTAGAAACAGCCCAATGGTTCGGCGCTGATCATGCGATCAATGCCAGGGAAGATGTGCCTGCGAAGGTGAGAGAGCTCAATCAGGGGAGGTTAGCGGATAAGGTAATAGTGTGCACCGGTGCGGTGTCAGCAATTACTCAGGCATTACATTCTATAGAAAGGGGTGGAACCGTGCTCTTTTTTGCGCCCACCGAGCAGAATGCGACCGTCCCCCTTTCTGTAAATCAGCTTTTCTGGCGCACTGATATAACCCTTACCACTTCCTATGCAGGAGACCGTGCAGACCATGTAACTGCGCTTCAGTTAATTAGCGCCAAGCGGGTAGCGGTGAAAGATATGATTACCCATCGTTTGCCGCTTGCTGAAACGGGAGTGGGGTTTGAACTGGTGGCAAAGGCAACTCGTTCTATAAAGGTAATCGTAGAACCACAAAGATAAACTCATAAAATCCTAAACTCTAATATCGAAATTCTAAAAAATGCTAATGATCTAAGTCCCAATGACACGAGTGTATTTAGTAAGCTTAAAGATTTAGTTTTGAATTTTGGAAATTTGAATTTTGAAAATTGTTTGGGATTTGGTGCTTAGGATTTAGGATTTGATACCTTGTATCGTGCATCATGTATCATGCATCGTGAGTATGAACCTTTATTAAACCCATGTGGGTGAAAGGAGATTTTACTTATGGATTGGGGAATGCAAAATCGTTTATCACATATCTTAAATCCAAAAACAGGTCACACGGTAATGCTTGCGGTTGACCACGGCTATTTCCAGGGACCAACTTCAGGGCTGGAAGAACCAAGGAAAACCATAGAGCCATTGCTCCCTTATGCGGATGCGCTCATGCCTACCCGCGGGGTACTTCGTGAGTGTGTTGATCCTGACACCCAAACTTCAATTGTACTCAGGGTATCGGGTGGTAACAGTATGGCTCGCTCTGATGAGCTTTCTGATGAAGTTATTACTACATCGGTAGAAGATGCGGTGCGGCTTAACGTGGCGGGAGTGGCAGTATCTGTCTATGTCGGCTCTCCTCACCAGAAGCAAACCCTGCAGAATCTCTCAGATGTGGTTAATGAAGCAATAAAATATGGGATGCCGGTGTTAGCGGTCACCGCGGTGGGCAAAGATATGGTACGTGATGCGAGATACCTTGGTTTAAGCTGCAGGATAGCTGCAGAGCTGGGCGCCAATATGGTAAAAACCTACTACTGTGAAGGGTTTGAGGAGGTGGTGAAAGGGTGCCCTGTACCACTGGTCATGGCAGGTGGCAAAAAGATTCCTGAAAGGGATGCGTTGGAACTCACACACCATGCCATACAGGGTGGTGCGAAGGGTGTAGATATGGGAAGGAACATTTTCCGCTCGGATGACCCTATTGCCATGATCAAGGCGGTGCGGGCAATTGTTCATAAGAAGGCGACGGTAGATGAGGCGTATGAGATGTACACCAGTGAGAAGGCGAAGCATAAAAAATAGAGTTTCAGAATTCTAAGCCTAAAACACGTAGTACTAATCATATCTTATTTTGATATGTGATCTGTAATTGAAATCAGTGTTTTTATCCCATATCCCAGATCTCACATCACACATCATTAAGTTCTTAACTGAATTTGACTAGCATTCTTTAAGCCCTAGCTCCTCTAGCTTCTTTACCTTTATCTTACCATCAGCCTCCCACCCTCTTATCCGGTAGTACTCAGATACCATTTCTTTCATAGGGGGCAGGTGGTCTGCTAAAGGTCCTGGTTGACGCCTCAAGGTGATAAATCGCTCATGCAGTGTATCTGAGGTAGGATCAA
>CAYYOQ010000187.1:0-3588 GCA_964473235.1 uncultured Thermodesulfobacteriota bacterium
ACAAAGGCAGAGATTGCTTCACTTCGTTCGCAATGACAATTTCTTTGACTTTTTATGACTTCATCATACTTTGCCCGTTCACTGATAACCGTTATTATTATAGCAAGGATACGGGATCTACATCTACATAAAATTTTACTCCCTCGCCCTTGAGCAAGGTGGGTATCTGATGCAAAAGCTGCGATGCAAAACTGCGCAGGGTGGTGAGCGTTGACCCTTTCAGTACCATCTGGTAGCGAAATTTCCCCTTCATCCTTTCCCAGGGGGAAGCAGCAGGACCCAAGATTTGGATATGTTCTCGATAGCTGTTCTTCCCATCCCACAGCGAGCGGGCTATCGCTCCTAGTCCCTCGGCAAAGGCAGCCGTTTTCTTTTTACTATTTCCCTCCATCTTAAAATTGAGCAATCTGCCGAAAGGTGGGTAATTGAGTTCCCTGCGGAATGTAATCTCCTCCTCGTAAAATTGAGAAAATGCGTGTTGCTGAGAAGCCCTGATACTATAGTGGTGGGGATGAAAGGTCTGGATGATTACCTCTCCTGGGATATCACCCCTTCCTGCCCTTCCCGCTACCTGAGTGAGCTGTTGAAACGTTCGCTCACTTGAGCGAAAATCAGGAAAGTGGAGTGACAGATCCGCTGAAACCACCCCCACCAGAGTAACCTGTGGTATATCATGTCCTTTAGTAATCATTTGGGTCCCAATGAGAATGCCACCTTTACTCTCAACAAACCGTTTTAAAACTTTTTTGTGTCCCCCTTTCCCCGCGGTAGTATCCCGATCCATCCGCTCTACCTGTGCCTCAGGAAATAGTGTCTTTACCTCCTCTTCCAATCGCTCTGTGCCCCACCCCAGCAGCTGAATACGCATACCTCTGCACTGCGGACAGCAGGAGGGTACCACCACAGTGTACCCACAATAGTGACACTGCAGTGCTTTCTCTCTTTGATGGTGAATAAGAGACACACTGCAGTTAGGACACCCGAAGACATAGCCGCACTCACCGCACATCACGCAGGGTGCAAAACCACGGCGGTTGAGAAAGAGCAGACTATGCTGGTGATGGTGTAACCGCTCGCGAAGCGCTTCCTCAAGCCTGTGCGACAGCTCTCTCCTTTTCTCTTTGTGATGCAGATGCTCTCCCCTCATGTCAACAATCTCGATGGCGGGCAGCGGTTTGCCTTCCACCCGCTCATTGAGGCGAAGCAAGGTAAGCTTACCGACCGTTGAATTATGGTAGGACTCCAACGAGGGGGTGGCAGAACCCAGGATAACCACCGCATCCTCGCTTTTTGCCCTCACCAGCGCCAAATCCCTCGCGTGGTATCTGAGCTTCTCCTCTTGCTTGTATGAAGTATCGTGCTCCTCATCGACAACAATGATACCAAGATGAGAGAAAGGAGCAAAGACGGCAGAGCGGGCACCAATAGCAATGCCCACTTTGCCTTGCCTAATTCTCCTCCACCCGTCAAATCGTTCTCCGGGAGACAATCGGCTATGGAGAAGAACAATGCTATCTCCGAAACGAGCCCTAAACCGGTTGACTATCTGAGGGGTAAGTGAAATCTCTGGAACGAGCACCAGCGCTTCTCGCCCCTGTGCGAGTACCTCCTCTATTGCCCTAAGATAGATCTCTGTTTTCCCACTCCCGGTAACACCATAGAGGAGAAAGGGGGCGTATTTCCTTGATGCAATCCCTTGCCCGATTTTCCTCATCGCTTCTCTCTGCGCTGCATTGAGCTGGGGGATCTGCTCAGGGAGGCATTCTTCACTACGAAGGGGGTCACGATAAATTTCTTTTAACTCCAGATTGATAAGCGCTCTTTCTTCAAGCTTCTTGAGTGCACCTTCACAGCCGCTGAATTCCTTTTTAAGTTCACGCAGACACACTCCCCCTCTCCTACCAAGAAAGTTTAATAAGAGCGCCTGCCTGTGGGCTTTCACTTCTAGGGAGTGCATACTCTCTGGAGACTGAAGTAATTGATAGCCTTCTTCCCTCAACGTTATCCATTTTTCTCTTTTCACCTTAACTGAACCGCGAGCCCTTTTATACTCTCTCGTTATCAATCCCCTCCTCTCCAGCCGATTAAGTAACGCATCAAACCCCCCTCCACGGTAAGCCTTGCGTAACACTCCCACAGTAATTCCTTCCCGACTGCCTATTGTTGTAAGGAGTGTTATGGGCAGGGTATCATCTGGTGAACTGAGATATCTTTTCCCCTCCTCGGTGAGTGAAATGAGGGAGGTGCTTCTTACATTGAGGTTGCCAGGGAGGGCAGCTTTAATTACTTCTCCCAGGGAAGAAAAGTAATATTCACTAACCCATTGATAAAAGGAGAGGTGGCGGGAGGTAAAGAGTGGCTGGTCATCCAAAACATCCACGATCTCTTTTGTCTCGCTCACCCCAGGCTGGAGTATCACTCCTACTACAAATCCCGTAACCTCCCGTTTCCCCAAAGGTACCAGTACCCTTTTGCCTAGTGAGACACGTGAGGTAAGATGTGCAGGAACCCTGTAGTGAAGGTTCTTGCTAAGAGGAATGCTCAATGCCACTTCTATAAAAGCTTCTCTCTCTTCACCTTTCATCCCTTTAGAAGCTCATCTAACCACTGTGTTAGTCTTGTCCTTAACTCTGGTTTCTTCAAAGCATACCCGATAGTCGCCTGCACCAATCCCAGCTTGTCACCAATGTCATACCTCGTCCCAGAAAACTCATATCCATAGAGCGGGCATCGTCGGCTTAATTCCACGAGCGCTTCCGCCAGTTGCACTTCACCATCAGGGCTCGGGGCAAGTTTTTTGAGGATAGGAAAAATTTCTGGTGGCAGTAGGTAGCGCCCTATGATGGCGAGTCGTGAGGGGGCTTTCCCTGGAGCAGGCTTTTCAATAATACCCTTAATCCGATAGACCCTCTCCGCGACCTGCTCACCCTCTATGATACCATAGAGGTAGGTATCTTCTTGAGGCACCTCCCGTAGGGCAACTATCCCACCCTGGTATCGCTGAGCACACTCTATCAGTTGTTTAGTGACCGGTATCTCTGCATCAATCAAATCATCAGGAAAAAGCACCGCCACGTATTCTCCTTCCACAAGCGGTGCTGCGCAGCGCACCGCATCACCGGTGCCGAGGGGTATCTTCTGCCTTACCGAAACGATGCTCACCATGCGTGAGATACTTCTCACGGTACTTAAAAGCTCTCTCTTACCCTTGATCTCTAACACGCCCTCCAGTTCCTGGCTGATATCGAAATGGTCTTCAATACAACTCTTCCCCTTAGCGGTGATCAACACCACCTCTTCAATTCCTGAGGCAATGGCTTCTTCCACAATATACTGGATACCCGGTGTATCAACAATGGGAAACATCTCTTTGGGAATGGCTTTGCTGGCAGGCAAAAGCCTAGTACCCCATCCCGCGGCAGGTATGAGCGCCTTCTTCACCTTCACGCTGTCAACCTCATTAAATAATTATGCTCACCAGTCTGCAAGCTCGAAAAGCGTGCCCTCTCCTAAAAAGAAACTTTGAGCGTTATCGGTTGGAGGGCGAGTGCCCCTTCTGCATCACTCACGATCACCTTAAACTCATAG
>CAYYOQ010000187.1:3688-5255 GCA_964473235.1 uncultured Thermodesulfobacteriota bacterium
AGCACTTCAACCTTAGCTTCTAACTCATCTCGAGAGTAAGCGGGGGAAGGTTTAATGGTAGCAGACTTCACCACAGGAGGGCTATTTAAGATAATCACTGGGTCTGATCTTCTCCTGTCCCTCTCTGTTTCATCCTGGAAGAGTACTACTTCTACTTCCATGTGGTCACCTTTAGCAAAACGCCCACTCTCAAGCATGGCCTCAGTCTCACCCATAACCTCCTCACCATTCTTCTTCCATTGATAAATATAATTCCCTACCGCAGGACTCAGCGGGTCAACCACTGCCTGCAGAGGTTCACGGGAGAGCGGTACGTCGGGAAGAATCTTAACCGAGTTGATGGCAGGAGACAAAGAAGCTTTCAGTGGGGCTTTTGTTACCTTCTCTTCCGTCTTTTTACAAGAGAAGGCAACTATTAAAGTTAAAATCGCTATCGCTCCCCACAAAAATTTTCTTTTTAACTCTTTCATTTTTCCGGCCACACCCCTCTATCCTAAATCTACTCCTCCAGAGCTCACACTTAAAAACCCGACGTATGAGATATTTGAACACTTACTAACCCTATTCCCATGAACTTATTTCTTTTTAGCATAATAGTGGAAATTGTCTTTTTGTCAAGTACTCAATTGAAGAGTGAGCCTCACTTTTCTCTACGGATAGGATACACCGTTGCTCCCTATCCATAAGGCATCAGCACCACGCAGTGAAGATAAAAAAATGACATATACTTTGGGGTAGCAATAGGAATGGCAGAAGAAGCCGTAATGATGGTGAAGGAGTTTATGGAAAAGGAGATTAAAGAAGTTACAATTCGAAGGTTCCGTATCAGGGTAAAACAGGGATTAAGGATAAGCGGCTGATGAAATGAGGTATGCCTCGTATTTAATACTCAGATGCCTTACCAATGTATGTCCCATCATTAGCGCGAATGATATCGTCATGGCTACATTTCGATGCTATCGGTGGTTCACTTTGTCCATCTTTCCCCATGCTCCAAAGATCGTAATTTGTGTTGAGCGGTACTAGATTCCTGTCTTTTCGCCAACTTCCTTTTGGAACAATTTCAAAATTGTTGTATTGATATGCATTTCCCCATGGGTCTATGAAATTACCAATGTCTGCAAGGGAATCGGGCAGCGAGCCCTCATGAACCTCGTATATCTTAATTTTAGTTTGGATGCTGGCTATCTCTGCAATCGTTTTTTGGACCCTTGCCTTTTCTGTGAATGTGTTGAAAAGTACACTACTAATAGCAGCAATTATACCTATGATAGCAACTACAATCATTAACTCGATGAGTGTAAACCCAGCATATCGTTTACAGCCACACCTAATAAATCTTTCTATCGTGCACATTGGATCTCCCTTATGTTCCATTATTAAACCACAGGAAAGGTGAGAGTAAAAGTGGCCCCCTTGCCGACTTCACTTGTACATTCGATGTGCCCTCCGTGATCATTAAGGATAGATTTAATCACTGCTAAGCCAAGCCCTGTTCCTTTTTCTGCACTTTTAGTGGTGAAGAAGGGTTCAAATATTTTTTGGCGAATTTCCATGGAGATTCCTG
>CAYYOQ010000188.1:0-5233 GCA_964473235.1 uncultured Thermodesulfobacteriota bacterium
TCAAAGGGCTGCTTAAAACATTTCGCAAGGGCTTCACTTCCACTACAGGCAGTAGTTACATAGTACCCTTTCTCACTTAAGAGAGAAGAGTAGGTATCAAGAATTATTTCTTCATCATCAACCAGTAAAATTCTCTTGTCTGACATCTTGGGCGCCCCTAGCATTTATTTAGATTTCTTTCCCCCCCTTTTTAACTCTTAACCCTTGTTCAACTAATTGGAGTATGTGATGTATCAGGAAAGGCTTGTTGATCACAAAATCTACTCCACTTTCTTTCAATTTGGTCTTATCTAACTGGACTTTCCATCCTGTAATGAGCGCAATGGGTATCTTGCCATTGATCTTCTTAATTTCTTCCGCAACCTGCCACCCTGACATTCCAGGCATTCCTAAATCGGTAAAAACAAGATCAAATCTATCCTTCTTAAATATTTCTAGCGCCTGCTTACCATCAGGGGCAGTTTCAACCTCATGACCGCCATCTCTTAAAACATCTTTTAGTAACTCCCGCACATCTTCTTCATCCTCAATAACTAAGATTCTACCTTTTCTCTGCTCTTTCTGGACAATGTTGACTTCCTTCTCGTCACGCGTCTCTTCACCTGCTCTCTCGGATAGAGGCAGCTTTATGGTAAAGGTGGTACCTTTACCTTCTACACTTTCTACGGCGATTGTTCCCCTATGACGGTTGATGATACCATAGGATACACTCAAGCCTAAGCCGGTTGACTGAACACCTTTGGTGGTGAAAAAGGGGTCAAAGATCCTCTCTCCTATAGCGTTTGGAATACCAGTCCCTGTATCCTCTACTTTAACAAAGGCATAGTGTTTTTGCCTATAAATATTTATCTTAATACTCCCACCATCTGGCATGGCTTCAATGGCATTGATGATAAGATTGATCAATACCTCCCTGAGCTCAGTAGAATTACCTGCTATGGGAGGAACAGGTGAAATCTTTTTTTGAATGCCAATGGGTATCCCTTTCAACTCGGCCTCATTCTTCCATCTCACCCTGGTGAACTCCAGTGCCTGCTCTACCACCTCCTTTAGGTTAACTGAGCTAAAATGCCTATCATCCTCCCTCCTCCCCGCAAACTCCTGAATCCTGCGAACCGTCTCTGCCCCGTCGAAGGCTGCCTTCTCTATAATTTCTAAACTCTTCTTCAGATCACGTATTGATTTACTTCGCTCTGCCACCCCGAGGGGAGTTTCAATGCTTTTCCTTAATAATTGAGTTCTACCAATGATGGTAGCAAGCATATTGTTAAAATCATGGGCTACCCCTCCTGCCAATTCTCCCAGCGATGTTAACTTTTTGGTTTGGAGAAGCCTTTCCTCCATCCCCTTCTTTTCAGTGATATCCTTTATCATTAACTGCATTAGACTCTTTTCCTGATAGCTAATCACTGCCCCGCTTATTTCACCTATTATTACACTGCCGTCCTTTTTCATAAATGAGAGTTCGTAAAATCCTGTACCGCCCTCTTTAGCTATTTCAGTAAATAGGTGTGGTGCTTTCTCTCGGTCCCCCTGGGGAATTATAGCAAAGATATGTTCTATACCAATAAGTTCCTCTCTGCTATAACCCAAACTGTCCTCTGTATACCTATTACAATCAAGGATTTTCATTGTCTCAGGATCAAGGAGAAGGATAGCAAGCCTTACCCCCTCACACATCGCTTTGAATTTCTCTTGATCTCGTACTCTAATATAGGCAATCGCATTGCCAATGATCGCACCCACAAACGCACACAGTAATTTCATCACTCTTCTATCATTCTCACTAAAGGCATGGGGGCGGGTGTGGCTTAAGTTAATAACACCTAACAACTTTTCCTGAAAAATAAGCGGCACACATAAAAGCGAACCAATGGGAATACCTGTCTCTCTCACCTGAAAACGTTTGTCTCTTTTTACCTCGTTGAGTAGAATCGTCTCTCTCTTAAAAGCTGCTGACCCCGCAACTCCTTCCCCCAAGGAAAAGACGGTTCCTGAATCCCTTGGATGCTCAAAAAAAGCGCCATCGTCATTTCTTCCCCGCGCCATCTTGAGCACTAACCCGTTAGCCTCATCATTCATGAGCATAAAAGAGCAGTTTTCTGCATTCGTCTCCTCTAAAAGAATATCCATAAACTTTCGGTAAAACACCTCCTGGTCAAAGATATAGCCAACAATATCTCCTATTCGCTTGAGAAGCGATAGCTCCTCTACCTTCTTCTCAAAAAGAAAGCTCGCATCTCGCAGCGTGTCTACGTAACAGCGAACCTTTTCAATCGTTTTTCCCTCTTTACTTTTAAAATACTGTTCCTTAACCATTATTTGCTACCTATTGTATCGCATTAAAAAATGATGCTACCTTTTCTTCTTCTCGCTTAAGTTCCTCAACCATTTCATCAAGATCATGCTCCCCCACTTTAAGCTGTTCTTCTGCAAGAGGGTGAAGAGGAGAAACCATAGTATCCCCACTATTCCCAATGTGGGCTCGCTTACACACACTGTCTGCAAGATGAACCACTGAGGTTATCCGGATATGAAGAGCAGGTGCCTTTTCCACTTGATGATGAAACTTGATTGGAGACACTAAGAGGGGGGGGAACTTCCACCGCTCACAGAGCCATCCTCCTACCTCTGCGTGGGTAAAACCCATTATCTCTTTCTCTGCCTTAACCACACTCACCCCACTTGTGCTCACCTTCTCTAGCACGTTCCCATACTCCTTAGTGAAAAAACCATTTAGTACTTGCTTCCCGATATCATGGAGAAGTGAGGCAGTAAAAGCAGCCTCTGTGTCAACTCCTCCTGCCTTCTTACAGATGAGCTGGCCTGCGAGGGCACACCCTATGGAGTGCATCCACAATTCTTCACGCACCAAAGATGAATCACCCTCTGTATGCTTCATTGCATCAAACACTGTTATCCCCAGCACTAAGCTCTTGACCTCTTTCAATCCTAAAACGACTATTGCGTGCGGAACAGTTGCTACCTTTTGCATGAATCCATAGTAGGCTGAGTTGGCAACTTTTAACAGTCTAGAGGAAATCGCCTGATCATAGGAAATTAAGCGGCCCAATTCCTTTGCTGAGGTGTCCTCGTCTTTCACTAACGCTAACACTTTATGAATCATATCTGGAAGAGTAGGAAGACCTTTCACCTTGTCGATGATAATGTTTTTAGCTTTTATGCAATCCATGAAGTTTTCCTGTACCCTCTTTACACGTATTTTTAACTTATTTAAATGATAGTCCCTCTTGAACCAATTTTAATACTTCTTCTACTTTGAACGGCTTATTAATAACCAAATCAATTCCACTTTTTCTCAACCCATACTCATCTGGTGGTACTCTCCATCCTGTAATGAGTGCAATGGGTATCTTGCCATTGACCTTCTTAATTTCTTCCGCTACCTGCCATCCTGACATCCCAGACATCCCCAGATCTGTCAGAACCAGATCAAAATCTCCTCTCTTAAATAGCTCTACTCCTTGGCTGCCACCGGTGGCAGTACACACTTCGTGACCGGCATCGATTAAAATATCTTCGAGAAGCTTCCGTACATCTTCTTCATCTTCAATCACTAAAATCTTTGCTTTTCTTTGTACTCTGGGAACATGTGTAATTTCCCCACTCTTACCTTTCTGCCTCACTGTGTTCTCAGAGAGAGGAAGTCGTATAATAAAGGTAGCCCCCTGATCTTCGATGCTCTCTACCGCTATAGTTCCTTGATGCCGATGGACGATGCCATAAGAAACACTCAAGCCTAACCCAGTCGATTGAACACCTTTGGTAGTAAAGAAGGGATCAAATATTCTCTCTCTGATATCTTTCGGAATACCATCCCCTGTATCCTCAATTTTAATGACAGCATGACTATTATCCATAAAGGTAGTAACTCTCATCTCACCTCCCTGCGGCATAGCGTCGAGGGCATTGTTAATGAGATTGGTAAATACTTCTCTTAACTCTGAAGGACTTCCAGCAATGCAAGGAAGAGGTAAAAACTCTGTTTTAATATTGATTCTTATCCCCTTCGACTCAGCCTCATTTTTCCATCTCATTCTGGTAAATTCTAGAGCGTTATCTAACAGTTCATTAACATCAACCCGGGTAAATATTTTCTCATCAGCCCTCCTTCTTGAGAACTCCTGAATCCTGCGAACCGTCTCTGCCCCATCCAGTGCAGCCCTTTCTATAACATTTAGCTCTTCCTTTAGCTCTCGCATCGATTTCCTTTTCCCCTGCTTCCCTGGAGGGGGCTCAAGATGCATCTTCAATAGCTGAACCCTCCCCAGGATAGCCGCAAGCACATTATTGAAATCATGGGCTACTCCTCCTGACAACTCTCCCAGCGCTCTCAGTTTTTCAGATTGAATAAGCTTTTCTTCCATCTTCTTCCGCTCAGAAATATCTCGTATAAT
The DNA here is from genome assembly GCA_964473235.1 of uncultured Thermodesulfobacteriota bacterium. Lineage (GTDB taxonomy): Bacteria > Desulfobacterota > WTBG01 > WTBG01 > WTBG01 > CAYYOQ01. Next base: position 4,419 of record CAYYOQ010000188.1, read on the forward strand.
TACCGTAAGAATAGATTCACCATTTATCTCAAATACGAAGGTAGAGCCCTCTAGGGGAAACTCACATCCATCCCTCCTTAGACCCTTCCCCTCCAAAGTTTTTCCAACAATATACATTTTGTTGGTAGTTTTAAATTCTTCTAACAGCTTTCTCTGTTGTTTTCTAATATTTTTGGGTGAGAGTAGCACTATAGATTTACCCACGATTTCATCACGAGCGTAGCCAAACATCTCTTCAGCCTTTTTGTTAAAACTTAGTACTATCCCCTCTTTATTAACAGAGACGATGGCATCATTGGCATGCTCTATCATATTGTGATACTTCTCCTCCGACTTCTCTGTTGCTTCCTCAGCCTTCTTTCTCGCGGTTACGTCCTCTGCAAAACCATAGAAGCCGGTAATCTCCCCACCCTCAGTTTTTTTAGGAACCACCACCAGATGAACTGGAACCACACTTTTGCTCTTATGCACAAGATTTATTTCCTTATCATACATACCGCTTTCAGACGCAATGCGAATGACTTCTTCGGCATCTTCTTCCGATTCATGAATAGTGTGAGAGGACATTTTGCCGATTACCTCATCAGCCGTGTATCCTAACATCTTCTCCGAATATTTATTCCATAATATAAACTTGCCAGACTGGTCTATAGCACCGAGGTGAAGGGGAACATATTCAGTAGATAATCGATACCTTTCTTCACTTTCCCGCAGCGCTTCTTCCGACTTCTTGCGCTCAGTGATATCCCTCATTACAGCGATAATAGTAATACTATTCTCTCCCCTTTCTGAAAGTGAAAACGAGATCTCGATGG
>CAYYOQ010000189.1:0-5150 GCA_964473235.1 uncultured Thermodesulfobacteriota bacterium
GAAAAAAACTCAGCGTGCCAGAGAGTTAGAGCAGTGGGACAAGCGCTATCTCTGGCATCCCTTCACCCAGATGAAGGATTACGAAGATGAGAAGCCCCTCATCATTGTCAAGGGAGAGGGTTCATTTTTAATTGATAGTTACGGTAACAGATATTTAGATGGTGTTTCTTCTCTCTGGGTTAACCTCCATGGTCATAGGCGAAAGGAGATTGATCGGGCGATTACCGATCAGCTCAAGGCGATATCCCACTCAACCCTGCTTGGTATCTCACACGCCCCTGCTATAACGCTCGCTAAAAAACTGGTTGAACGTGCGCCTGAGGGTCTCACTAGGGTATTTTACTCGGATAATGGTTCTACCGCGGTAGAGATTGCCTTAAAAATGGCGTTTCAATACTGGCAGCAAAAAGGACCTCCTCAAAAAGAAAAACGCACGTTTATCTCTCTTACCTATGCCTACCACGGGGATACGTTAGGTGCAGTGAGTGTGGGAGGTATTGATACCTTCCACAAACTCTACGAGCCACTACTTTTTTCTAGTTACCGCGTTCCTTCTCCTTATTGCTACCGTTGTAGTCTGGGGAAAGCCTATCCCGCATGCCAGTTAGCCTGTATAAATCAGGTGGAGGAAGTCATAAACAAGTGCCACCGGGAAGTAGCAGCGCTGATCATAGAGCCTCTGGTGCAGGGTGCGGCGGGAATGCTGGTTGCCCCACCGGGATATTTGAAGGAGGTAAGGAGGTTATGCAGTAAGTATGATATTCTTCTCATTGCAGATGAGGTAGCGGTGGGATTCGGTAGAACAGGGAGCATGTTTGCCTGTGAGCAGGAAGGGGTGGTGCCGGATCTAATGGCATTGGCTAAAGGTATCAGTGGAGGGTATCTGCCTCTGGCTGCCACGTTGACTACTGAAGAGATTTATAGTGCCTTTTTAGGTGAGTATCAGGAGCTTAGGACCTTTTTTCATGGCCACTCTTACACCGGTAACCCTCTCGCCTGTAGTGCTGCGCTTGCCAGTTTAGAGGTATTCGCAAAAGATCACACCCTGGAGAAGCTAAAGGAAAAGATTGCCTTTCTCGAAAAGAGGCTACGATCTTTTTATGATCTGCCTCAGGTGGGAGAGGTGAGGCAGAAGGGGTTTATGGTGGGAATTGAGTTGGTGAAGGATAGAAAAAGTAAGGAGCCCTATCCGCTTGAGCACAAGGTAGGGATTAGGGTTATACAAGAGGCGCGCAGAAGGGGAGTAATTATTAGACCTTTAGGCGATGTGATAGTGCTCATGCCTCCCTTAAGTATTTCTTCTGAGCACCTGGAAGAGCTGGTGGATACTGTTTTTCATTCTATAGCATGTGTGACTACACCAAGGAGGGGGGAATAGTGGTGAGGAGGGCATTCATAGCTATACTCATCTCAATGGTAGTTCTCTGGTGGTCCTTTTACTTGGTGTCTGAACCTTTAGCAAAGGGGAGCGGTAGAAGGTTTAGCGATGGGGAGAGACAGTGGGCTGTTGAGTGGATTAATAAGAAGCTTGCCTTACTGATGGAAGATGGTTTGATTAAAAAAATAAAGTGCTCTGAGGATGAGCGTAGCTATGAGGTATTTGTCTCCTCCTCGTGGCGCCTTTTGGGCGGGGAGACAAAGAGGGACTTCCTGAGAAATTTATCCCGGGCTCGGGAAATTACGGGGCACAGTCCTTACCTGGTGGTAAAAGATAGTCAAAGTGGAGAATTGGTAGCGCAGGTAAATGAGTGGGGTATTTTTATCTTTGGCGAATAAGAGAGTTGTGGAGCAAAGGTACAGAAGTATAGTAAGTGACCAAAAGGGATTGTGACACAGCCTCTCAAAAGGAGAAGGGACCTTTATGAGAGAATTCTAACGAGATACATACTCAGATTTGTAGGTGTGAGAATCTAAGCGTGATTGCTTACCATGGGCAAGGGTATTTTTTTTACAGGAACTGATAGCGGGGTGGGAAAAACCTTCATTGCGGGTGGCCTGGCAAGGGTGTGGTCGCAAAGTGGAAAGCGGGTGGGGGTGATGAAACCGATTGAGAGTGGATGTATGAGGTTAGATACCAGACTACAGCCTCAGGATGCACTTTTCTTAAAGGAGATGTCTCATTCACAAGATGAGTTGGATCTGATTAACCCCTATCGTTTTGAGCAGCCCTTGTCTCCCAGTGTGGCAGCCGATTTGGAGGGGCTGGAGATTGACTTTAAAAAAATAGAGAAAATCTATATGCAACTTGCAGCCACCTATCAGCTCACGCTGGTAGAGGGTGCAGGAGGATTACTCTCACCACTTTATAAAAATTTCACTAATGCAGAGCTCATTGGACTCTTGGAGATTCCCGTGGTGGTGGTCGCACGGGATGCGTTAGGAACTATCAACCACACCTTGCTCACCGTTGAATATGCGAGAAGTCAGGGTATACATGTGTTGGGTGTTATCATTAATACCCTTAGTGCTACTCCTGATCCTTCAACCAAGACCAACGCCCAGGTCATTAAACGACTATCAGGGGTTTCCCTCTTGGGAGTAGTGCCCTACCTGGCAACCCCTGAGCGATATGACCTTTCATCTATTGCGAAGCACGTTGGCGAGCATGTGGATACAGCTCTATTGATCAGGCATGAAAGATGTTGAAGCGTGGAAAATGTTAATGGGCTTCGCTCCAGTTCTTTCCCCAATGAACATCGACTTCTAAGGGAATAGAGAGTTTAACCACTTTTTCCATTTCTTCCTTCACCATTTTTTGGACAGCTTCCAATTCGCTTTCAGGCACTTCAAACACCAGTTCATCATGGACCTGGATAATCATTTTGGTCTTGAGCTCTTCACGTGTGATGCGATGATCGATTGCTACCATTGCTACCTTGATCAGGTCAGAGGCAGTGCCCTGAATAGGGGTATTGATAGCGGTGCGTTCGGCGAACTGCCGCGCCGAGAGGTTTTTACTGTTAATCTCGGGCAGATAGCGGCGTCGTTTCATCAGGGTGGTCACGTATCCCTGTTTCTTTGCTTCTTCAAGGACGCTATCGATGTACGTCTTTACCCCCTGGTATTTCTGGAAGTAGTTGGTGATAAATGCATCGGCTGCCTTAGGACTGATACCGAGCTCTTTTGCCAGTCCATAGCTGCTCATCCCGTAGATAATGCCAAAATTAATTACCTTGGCTTCTCTCCTCATCTGGGGGGTGATGGCATCGGGGGAGAGGCCAAAGATCTCTGCTGCCGTCCGGGTATGGATATCTTCTTTCCGGGTGAAGGCTTCCCTCAATCCCTGATCCTGAGAGAGGTGAGCTAGAATTCTCAGTTCAATCTGGGAATAATCGGCAGAGAGGATATACCAGCCAGGTTCGGCGATAAAGGCTTCTCTGATTCTCTTACCCTCTTCACTTCGGATGGGGATATTCTGTAAATTGGGGTTGCTGCTGCTCAATCTCCCGGTAGCGGTGACCGTTTGATTATAGGAGGTATGAATCCGTCCGGTATCGGGATTTACCAGTATGGGCAGGGCATCAACGTAGGTGGTCTTTAATTTGCTGATACTTCTATATCCCAGTATCTCAGCAGGCAAGGGGTGGGTGGCAGCGAGCGAGGTGAGCACGCTGATGTCGGTGGAATAGCCGGTTTTTGTTTTTTTAGCTCCTGGGAGCTTCAGCTTTTCAAATAAGATTTTCCCCAGCTGCTGGGGAGAGTTGATATTAAATTCTTCACCGGCCATCTGATAGATTCTTTCCATGGAGGTATTCAGAATAGACTCAAATTCCCGGGAGATTTTCTTTAAAAATTCCGTATCGATTTTCACCCCGTTCATTTCCATGGTCGCCAACACCTCAAGGAGGGGTAGTTCAACCTGATGAAAGAGCTCATCGAATCCTTCTTCACTGAGCTTGGGGAGCAAAAGCTGGGTTGCCCTCATTACTAGATCGGAGCGCTCACATCCATAGCTCATTGCCCTCTGGGTCTCAATCTGGTAGAAGGGGAGCTCATGTTTCCCGCTGCCTGCTATTTCATTATAGGTGGTGAGCCTGTGATCAAAGAATTCCAGTGCGATATCTTCCACACTATGGCTGTGTTTGGATGGGTTAAGAAGATAGGAGGCTACCATGGTATCGCAGACAATACCCTGAAGCTCACTACCGTGCCGTTTAAAGATGATCCATGCATGTTTACAGTTGTGACCATATTTTTTTATCTTCTGATCTTCAAGGAGTGGTTTACAATGGATCAATGCCGAGGTGAGTTGAAGGTAGTGCTCATCCCCCCCTTTTTTAGTTGCTAAAGGTATATAGAAAGCCTGATGGGGGGTCTGGGTGAGTGCGATTCCTGCGAGCTCTGCACGCATGGGGTCTGGAGAGGTGGTGAAAAGATCGAACGCACACTCCCTGGTCTCCCGGATTTGGATAAGTGCTTTGAAGAGTTCTTTTTCGGTGGTGATGATCTGATAGCTTTCCTGAGAGGGGGTGGGGGAGGGGGTAAACTCCTTGAGAAATTTAGTAAATTCCAGTTCTTTAAAAATCCCTTTAAGCTTTTCGTGATGAGGGGAGGAGGTTTTGAAATTCTCAATCTGATAGTGGAGAGGAACCTTGGTATCAATGGTGACCAGCTGTTTACTCAACAGTGCCTGATCCCCAAAGGTGATGAGGTTCTCCTTGATTTTCTTAGCGGTAATATGGTCAAGGTTTTTGAGCAGGTTGGCAATGCTTCCATATTCTTCAATCAATTTAGCTGCGGTCTTCTCACCTATCCCGGGAACTCCTGGTACGTTGTCTGAGCTGTCTCCCATCAACCCCAGTACTTCCGTGGTCTTTTCAGGTGGAACCCCGAAGCGTTCAATGACCCCCTCGATGTCAAACTTTTTATCCTTCATGGTATCGAGAACCGTAATGTGAGTACTTACCAGTTGTAAGAAGTCTTTATCGCCACTGATAATGACCACCTCCATTCCTTTCTTCTCCTCTGCGTGGGCGATAGTACCTATAATGTCATCAGCTTCAAATCCTTCTTTTTCCAAAACTGGTATGTTCAACCCTTCTATGATTGCCTTGATGTAGGGAATTTGAGGAATGAGGCTGTCAGGCATCTCGGGACGATTGGCTTTGTAGGCTTGATAGACCTCGTGCCGGAAGGTGGGGGCCCGGGTA
>CAYYOQ010000190.1:0-5127 GCA_964473235.1 uncultured Thermodesulfobacteriota bacterium
CGGTTCGGAAGATGGCAAGGCGGTGAATGTTACCGTATTAGGTGAGTTACTAAGTGCTCTCAAGAAAATTATCAGCTCCCATGGGAGGATTTTTCTCGGCTCTTTTCCCTCAGAGGTGAGACCGGAACATGTGACCAGGGATACGGTAAATCTAGTGCTGAAGTATGCGGATAACGACAACCTGGTAATTGGCGCGCAATCTGGAAGTCAGAGGATTTTAGATAGTTGCCATCGAGGCCATACCGTTTCCGATATCTACCACGCGGTGGAACTCACTATTGCATCAGGGCTTAAAGCAAACGTTGATTTTATTTTCGGCTTGCCAGGAGAGCAGGAAGAAGATGTACAACAGACGGTAAGTGTAATAAACGATCTCGTGAAGAGGGGAGCGAGAATACATGCTCATACCTTTATGCCACTTCCCCAGACACCGTTTGCCAGATCACCTGCGGGGAAAATACCGCGCGAAATTAAAAAGATGCTCAGGGGGTTACTACATAAAGGTGCTGTGTTTGGCGATTGGATGAAACAGGAGAGGATTGCCCGAACAATGGAGGATATCCAGTGAATTGTCTTCATCCCCTGGAAGAATTGGAAGGTGTAAAGTTAAATAGTTATACTCTTCACTTAGGAAGAGTGAAACAGCTTCACTTAAGCGGGTAGAAGGGATTTACCCCCTTTGTTTCCACTACACATGGTGTGAGGAGTGAAAATGCTGTGGTGAGCGGAATCTATAGCGTGGGCGATCTTTAATTTCTGAGAGTGCGATTCGTTTCATTATTTCATATTTCATCTGGCTAAATTGTAGCCACAATTATCTCAGTTGTCAATTATTAGTTGTTTACATAGGAAATTTATGATGGTATAGAAAACGTTAAGGTAAATTATATATAGATCCGTGGAGTGTGTGTAAGTGTGAGCGGGACGAGGGAGGCTGAGAGCATGAAGATAGAAAATTTTGTAGGTGAGATGAAGGAGAGAGCCAGGCAGGAACTACTTAAGGTTTCAGCAGGCGGGGAGTGTACCACTAAAACCTACGAGTTTAAGGTAGGGACTGCCGAGATTATAACTATCAGGGGTGGAGCTATTGAGAAAGCAGCAGTGAGCCATCTTAAGCTTAAAGGTGTTCCAGTACCCGGCACCGATAAAACAATGGATGGCACAGTCTACCAGATGGAAGTCTTTCCTGAAAACCCCTATTGCCCCATGGGGCACTTCAATACCGAATGGACGATTAGTGGAACCACAACCTATCACATGAATCTTGATCTCTTTCCTGCCGTGAGGGTAGAAGAGGATCTGGCGATGATGAGGCGCGCAGTGGATCAGGTTGCTGATAGATTTGGCAGAGACAGGGAAAAGATGCGAGAAGGACTTGATATCCACTACCATATGGACCATTGGTCTTCCCCCCTCGCAACCAAAGTGGGGTGTAAACTACTTCAACTGGAAGAGAAGGATGTCGATCTTTTTATTGCCGCCTATCGTACCTTTTTTGATGCCTATCTGGATATTCTCAGAAGAAGAAAAGGGAACCCTTTTAGCGAAGAAGAGAAAAGGCGTAAGCTTGAAAGAAATGGAAAATGGCTTGAGTATATCGCCTTCAAAGACCGGGCGATCAAAATGGCTCAAAACGCAGGTATTGTCAATGAGGTGTTAATCAACCTCAGTTTTCCACCTTCTGCAGTCTTTTAACGCTCAGCTGTTTCTCTTCTTCTCACCAGCACCAGTCCATCCCACCATCAATGCAGAGCACCTGCGCAGTGATGTAGGAGGCATCTTTTGAGGCAAGAAATGCTACTGCTGCAGCCATGTCTTCCGGCTCACCTACTCTCGGGATTAGAAGCTGCCCGCTGGTAATGCATTGCTCTATGATCCAGGGTACAAAGCTATCCCTTTCCATCATCATTTCATTTTCAACGGGGCGGTAGAGATTTGTTTTCACCATTCCTGGTGCCACACTGTTTACCCTGATGCCCAGAGGAGCGACTGCTTTTGCCAAGGACTTGGTGAACATGATAACTGCTGCTTTGGAGGAGGCATAGGCACCGGTCATGTTCTTAGAGCTTCGTCCCATAGTGGAAGAGATGGTGATAATAGATCCTTTGATCTCATTATCCATCATATTGTTGGCACACGCCCTGCAAAACATAAAGGAACCTCGAACATTAACTCCGTAAATTCGGTCCCACTCTTCAGTGGAAATTTCCAGTGCTGAAGACTGGGTTTCAGAAATCCCGGCATTGGATACTCCCACCTGCACAGGACCAAAGGTTTCAGCCGCTTTCTGGACCATTTCTTTGATCGATTCTTCGGATGCGACATTGACGGGAAGGAAAAGAGCAGTGCCGCCTTTTTCTTTAATTTCAGCCGTTATCCTTTCTCCTCCCTCGCGGTCAATATCTGCAACTACTACTTTAGCGCCCTCGGTGGCGAAGCGATGGGCAATGCCTTGTCCAATCCCGCTTCCCGCACCGGTGATGATGACATGGTGATCAACAAAGCGTCGTAAATTTTCTTCCATAGTCGTTTCCATTTTGATTTAGATATTATTTAAGATATGAGACATGGGATAAGAGAAAATAAAAGTAGTTTTTGCGCATCGCACATCTCATATCACAGATCTCATATCAATTTTGAAATTTTAATTTATGGGATTTCCTTCCTTATCCCACCCCCTGAGCTGGTAGTATTCATCAAGCATCACATCAAGTCCCTCAACCTTCTTTCCTTGAGCCATCCCTTCCGGCAGCGGTTCATTGAGGAGCCTAGGGGGTAGGGTATCATCTTTTCTGCTAAACCCTTCCCGGATGTTAAACTTCCGTTCAAGGGTGATTACCCTTCGTGCGATCTCTCGTAGATCTTCTTCTGTATACTTTGTACCAACTACTGCGTTAATGAGATCCGGAATAAGGGTAATAGGTACAAAGTTGAAACTGCAGAGGCATGATAGATCGTAGAGGGCACCATTTTCAGCCATCGTGGCTGCCCTTTCTGCTTTGCCCTGGTGGGTGTACAAATCAACATCTGGAATAAAAAATTCAACAATCATATAACCTCCCCTGCCATGCTCGCCTCCCCGCGGTGCGATAGCATAAGAGAGACCCTGTCCCCACACCGCCCTGGGATCGTAGGCGGCGAGCTCAAGACCTTTGACGTGCATAGCAAAGGTTTCAGAACCAGGCATTTCTTTGGAGAGGCGGGCGACCCCTTGTGCTAGGCGTTTACCAATTCCTTCTTTTTTCCCAATCAGCTCGATAAGGGAGAGCACCACCTCACCGTTCCCCCAGGTGAGGGGAAGGCCGCCAGTATCCGCATCTTTTAAAAATCCCTTTTCATAGCACTCCATGGCAAACCCGATGACATTGCCGGTTGATATAGTATCAAGCCCATATTCATCACAGAGGAAGTTAGCGACGATAATAGTATTAAGGTCGCTTATCATCAGGTTTGAGCCAAGCATCACGGTTGATTCGTACTCAGGTCCATCTGTTTTCGTTCCTGCATATCTTCCTGCCTTTGCCTCAGCAATCAGTGAACACCCCACTGGGCAGGAGGCACAGGCAATGCTTTTAACTCTATTTTTTTCAGTTATCGCACTTCCGGTTATTTCTTCCGCTCCCTCAAAAGTTCCCGTTTGATAATTTTTGGTGGGTAAACCTCCCATGACGTTCACCACACTTATCAGACCTGCGGTCCCGTTCATCTGCATACCGACCAGGCTGGGATTTTCATTCTGATCATCCCTGATCTTTTTTATGACTTCTTCCATTGCCTGCTTGTTCGCAACCGGGGTCTTGATGTCACCTGTTACGGCAATGGCTTTCAGATTCTTTGATCCCATGACTGCGCCGATTCCACCACGGCTGGCAGTACGTGTTTCTGAGACTACCGCTGCATAGAGCACCTGGTGTTCGCCGGCGGGCCCAATGCAGGCCACACGACATTTATTTCCCACCTTTGCTTTTATAGCGGTCTCGGTATCTGATGTTTTTAGGCCCCATAGTGCATTGGCGGAATGGAAGGTTACTCCTTGAGGTGTAACCTGGATCCATATCTTATCCTCTGATGTACTGCTTACTACAAGTCCATCAAAACCAGTCCTTTTAAAGGCATTGGGAAAAGATCCCCCCATACTGGCTGCATTAACTGCATTACTGAGTGGGGACTTGGTCACAAACATAATTCTCGAGCTCCCTGGGGCATTAGTGCCATTGATAGGCCCGGTAAAAACAATGAGGTTGTTTGCAGGTGAGAGGGGATCAATTTCCCCTGGCTGAAGATCGAATAATAGTTTTGTTCCACTACCTCTTCCCCCTAGGTAGTCTGAGGCAAGCTGATCAGGTAATTCCTTTATCTCCCAACTTTTATCGGAGAGGTTTACCGTGAGGTAGCGTCCATGATATCCACCTTTTTTCATTGGTGCTGCTCCTTCTCGCCGTTACTTTTAACCAGTAATGAAGAGATCTGGTTATTTATTTTTCACTAAAATAGTCGTTCCACTTCTTATCCACTATCTCAAAAGCCTCTGGTGCCCTTTCTTCCATCACTGAGCGAAGGTCGGGCACCCAGGAATCAGGACCCCCTTCGCTGGGGAGCTGGCGGGTAGCATCGATAACAATTTTACTGCTCATAAACATCTCTTTGCAGCTAGGGTCAATCGGCATGTGAATGGAGTGATTCACAATAAGGCTTGCCGGTGACGGCTGCCATCGGGTTCCTACCGCATGAAGGACACGGGTAATATTAGAGGGTTCGATATCCTTATCAACTACGATTACTATCTTTTTACTGAAGCCTATCATCCGATATCCTAAAATCAGCATTCCTGCCTCAATACCCTCGCCGGGGAATTGTTTATCAATACTTGCGATTACCAAGGTTGGCGTTTCAGTAGGTGAGTAGAGCTTCACCAGGGTCGGCAGAAGCTTTCTAATCCTGATGAGGTTCCCTACATCCCAGGGTAAGGTAAAGTAGCCAGAGCCTACCCCCGTATAAATGTTAAACACCCAGGGGTTTTTTCTATGGGTGATAGCCTTGACGTTGATGTAGAAAGCGGTGGTCTCACGTCCTAAATAACCAAACATCTCCCCATAAGGTCCCTCTGGTTCAACCTCCATGGGGATC
>CAYYOQ010000191.1:0-5121 GCA_964473235.1 uncultured Thermodesulfobacteriota bacterium
AAAACCACTTCATCTCACATCCTCTATAGCTATCAACTTTCAGCAATCTACCTTTCTCACCATGGCACTTCCTCAATAAGAAATTCTCATTGTTTCATAAAAAAGTATAAGAAAAAGTCCTTCGGGTGTCAATAACAAAGCTATCCTCTTTTTCCATTATGATCAAGAACTTATTGGTAACCACCACACCTACATATCCCCTTGAATACTTCCAATAAAGCTGATAAAAGAAGGCATGATGAGAGTACCTTGGTATGTATACTTCTTTACCTACTACCTGAAATGCCGTCTTATGCGAAAGCGGATTCCGCTTTTAGCTGGCTTTAAAATCACCAACCGTTGCAACTTAAGCTGTGTTCACTGCCCTTTCTGGAAGCGCAGTTCCCCAGACATGCTCACCTTCACTCAGGTGAAAAATATCCTCTCAACCCTTCACCGGCTGGGGATAAGAATTCTCATCCTGGAAGGGGGGGAACCATTCCTCTGGAGAGATGGAACCTATACTATCCATGAGGTGGTTGAGTTTGCTAAACCCCTGTTTTACTGTATCGGTATCACCACCAATGGAACCTTCCCCCTCTCCATCAAAACCCACACCATTTGGGTCAGCATTGACGGACTGAGAGATACCCACAACCAGATCAGAGGAACCAGCTTTGAGAGAGCTTTAGAAAACATTAAAACCTCCTCCCACCCTCACATCTTCGCTAATATCACCATTAATCTCATCAACTACCAGGAAATCCCCGAGCTGGTAAAGTTCCTTGCTGATAAAATAAAAGGGATCACCATTCAATTCCACTACCCCTATGAACCTGACGATACCCTCACCCTCCCGTTTGAAAAGAGGAGAGAGGTGCTTGATAATCTCATCACCCTTAAAAAAAGAGGTTATCCCCTCGCAAATTCCTATCTCTGCCTCGAATCCCTGAAGAATAACAGCTGGCACTGTCAGGACTGGATGTTAGCTAACGTGGAGCCTGATGGCACCATCAATCTTGGATGCTACGTAAAGGGAAGAGGAGACATTCAATGCAAGATGTGTGGTTTCGCCGCACACACCGAAATCTCACTCGCTTACCAGTTGCACCTGGAATCGATTCTGGTAGGAAAGAAGATATTCCGGTATGGAAGAGCAGTAGAGAGTGCAGAGGTCAGGGGTCAGGGACCAGGGTGCAGGGAATAGCTGAGTTACCTGTTACAAGTTTTTGATTGCGACTTTAACGCGCAGCTCTTAACCCGTAACCCGCAACTTTAATTGTACTAACCTTACTCAAATTTTTCGCTATTTCTACCTTATGAGTCTCAACAACCAGAAGAAACTACTGCTTCACGCCTGCTGTGCACCGTGCACTCCCTACGTGATTGAATTGCTGCAAAGGGAATTTGAAGTCACCGCCTTTTTTTATAATCCCAATATTCACCCCCTCGAAGAGTATCAGCACCGACTGGAAGAGATAAAAAACTTCTCTGAGAAGGTTGACCTGAAACTCATTACGGGAGACTATGAGGCAGACGCGTGGTTTCGCATCACCCAAGGAATGGAAAACGAGAAAGAAGGGGGGAAACGGTGTAAGCTCTGCTACCAGATGAGATTAGCAACAACAGCAGAACGTGCACACACCAATGGTTTCACTCACTTTGCTACCACCCTCACCGTGAGCCCCCACAAAAAGGCCACCGTTATTAATCCTATTGGACGTGAGCTACAAAAAAAATACCCCGTGGCTTTTTATGAAGCCGACTTTAAAAAGCACGATGGATTTAAAAAAAGCTGTGAGCTGAGCACACACTACGGTTTCTACCGGCAGAATTATTGCGGGTGTATCTACAGCCAGAAAAGATAAATAAGAAAAATACACATTCTTAAGTTGAAAACCAACTTAAAATCATATACAAAGATATGAATTGAAGATTGCGATAGGCGATCTGTGAAGTGCGATAGAAAGAATTTTTCTCACATCTTTTAATGTGGTACGTATAGCGGTCCTAAAAGCAAAGCGCTCATTGAGCGAAGCGTTCTTCAAACGAAGTACTCTTTTTATATAACGCTCTTTGGAAAGGACACTCATGGAAGCATTTGAAATGATCACCATACCCGCGAGAGAAGAAAATCCCAGGAAAAAAGGACTCACCACTCTCCTTGACCGGGGACTGGGGTATCACGCCGCATCTGACCTGGTGGAACAGGCAGCAGACTATATTGACCTCATCAAACTGGGGTGGGGAACAGCCCGATTAATTCCTCAGGAAATCCTTAAAAAAAAAATAGCACTCTACCGTGACCATCGGATCATGGTGAGCAACGGTGGTACCATCCTTGAACTTGTCTATCAGCAGGGTAAAGTAAAAGAATTTCTTCAATCAGCACAAGAGCTGGGATTCAACTCTATCGAAGTATCCAATGGGGTTATCACTATACCCAAAAAAGACAAGCAAAAACTAATCACCCAGGCGCAAGAGTTGGGATTTGAGGTCTTTTCTGAAATCGGGAGAAAAGACCCTCGGGAAGATGCAAAACTTACCCTTAAAGAGAGGATAAAGGAAGCACATAGCGACTTGGCGGCAGGGGCATCAAAAATTATTATTGAGGCACGAGAGGGGGGAAAGGGGCTAGGTATCTACGATGAGAGGGGTGGTATTAAAAAAAAGATGCTCAACACGCTGGTGAAAGCAATTGGTATTGACAACATTATCTTAGAGGCACCGGAAAAAAGTCAGCAGGTGTACCTCATCCTCAATCTAGGCATCAATGTTAACCTGGGAAACATCAGACCCGAGGATGTCATCCCTCTTGAAACGCTGAGGAGAGGGTTAAGAGGGGACACGCTTGGAAAGTTATAGGATCAGTTTAGGTACGAGAGGTGCACGAAGTACTAAATCTGATGAGTACTGTGCACTCATTGATGTGTTGAGGGCATCGAGTACCATTGTCACCGCATTAGCACATGGTGTAAAAGAAATCCTCACCATGACCACTATCACTGAAGCCCTCAACCTGAGGAAAAAAAAGTATACCACGGCTGGTGAACGTAAAGGGCTCAAGATATCAGGCTTTGACCTGGGAAATTCCCCCGTTGAGCTTCTAAAGGCAATTAAAAATAATCCCATCAAGAAGATGGTGCTCACTACCAGCAACCTGACCCGGGTACTGGCACATTGCGAGTCTGCCTACATCTGTTCCAGCCTTAACCTCACCGCGGTGAGTACACTTTTGCAGGAGAAAAAGGTTAATATTGTGGCCGTAGGTGGACCTCACGGCATAGTAGAAGACTTGGGAATAGCTTTAGCACTCATGATGAAATTAAAAGGAATAACATTGCCGAACGCATTAATTAAAAAGATGATTGCTCACTCCCCCGCCGCCAGACACTTGATCACCATCGGGTACCGCGAGGATGTGAAGTTTATCACTCAAGTTGATAAATATAAGGTAGTTCCTCTATACAGAAAAGGTGTGGTAACCTGTTTTCTACAAACAGGGCTGAGGGAACAGGGTGCAGGGTACAGGGGGAAAAAGTACTATAAATCCTGAACCCCAAACCTGATCTCTGAACCCTTTATCGTAGTGGAGTTATGAATCCTCACATTGACGATGAAATCGTAAACATTTTGCGTGAAGAAGGCATTGACCTCCTCTGTAGCGTTCCCTGCATTATGCTTGCTGGTGTCCTTAAAAAAGTGGAAACTACCTCCATAATTCATATTCCAGTAACCAGAGAAGAAGAAGGGGTAGGGATAGCTGCCGGTGCTGCGCTCGGAGGGAAAAGACCAGCACTGCTCATGCAAAACTCAGGGCTGGGTAATTCCCTCAATGCCCTCTTATCATTAACCAAACTCTATAGGCTCCCTCTTCCCCTCATCATCAGCCAGCGTGGGGGAAAGGGAGAAAAGGTCCTCGCCCAGATGCCCATGGGGAAAGCAACGCCAAACCTTCTCAAAGCATCCCGAATTGATTACGTGAGAATTAAGGAAAGAGATGACCTTTTCAAAATGAGAAAAATGATCCATAAAGCTTTCGCTAACGATAGAGTTACCGCCATCCTGCTTCTAAGGAAACTCTGGGATGAAACGCATTGAGGTAATCAAGGTACTCTCTGAAAGGGATGGGTTAGTAATCTGTAACCTGGGATTTCCCAGCAGAGAACTTTACTCCATAAAAGACAGCCCCTCGCATTTTTATATGCTGGGGTCCATGGGTATGGCAAGCTCCATCGGCCTGGGACTGGCCCTCGCGCAAAAGAGAAAGGTGTACGCTATCGACGGGGATGGCTCCATACTCATGAACTTAGGGTCACTCACCACCATCGCCCACCATGCGCCGCAGAACTACTGCCTTATCATTATCGACAATAAGAGCTATGGAAGCACAGGCAACCAGCCCACCTCTACTGGGCAAAAAACCGATCTTGAGAAAATCGCCCGTGCCGCGGGCATCACCCAGGTAAAAACCGTGGAAAGCCTGGAAGATTTGCAGAAACATTTAGACCTCCACCGTAACGAACTACTGGTGGTAATAGCCAAGACAGATAACTCAAATGCTGATGTTCCCCAGGTTCCACTGCTCCCGCACTTTATCAAAAAGAGGTTCATGGGTGAGGTGATGAAACCTACCCTATAATAATCTCTTCCTCCACCACGTTGCCTTCAGCTATCCTAAAGGCCCTCACCTGAGGATGAGAAAAATCCTGAAGAGAAACAATGAAAAAAGCGGTGTCGGGATAGAACGCCTGTCGTATATCTAATGAGGAGGGATAACAGGGATGATGGGGGTGAGAGTGGTACACACCCAAAAGTTTCAATGATAATCGGTCAATCTCTTCAAACGCCTCTACCTGCTGCAGAGGATCAAGCTCGTACTCATCGTCACTTTTTGCAATGTTGTTCGTCTTAAATACTTTTGTGATGGTAGCCCCCTTTCCTGCTAACATCCCGCAGCACTCTCTGGGATATTCCTCCAGTGCGTGCTTTTTCATTTCTTCAACTATTGCGCTGGAAATGGTAATCACCTAATCCTCCTTAAACACCGTTCAAATCTTTTCTGCACCCTGTTCCCTCAACCCTACTCCCTGTTTTTCTAAGATGTTTGACATTTCAAAGCTAGTATACTATAGGAAAAGG
>CAYYOQ010000192.1:0-5103 GCA_964473235.1 uncultured Thermodesulfobacteriota bacterium
ATTCCTCAGGCAAGGCTGCATGAGGGTTATGGTAACCACCTGGCGTGTGGTATGTAGAAAAATTTTAATTATTATGTTGATTTATATACTAAACTATGATATAATGAAAAAGATTTTAGTTATATTACTTGTAATCAGTTTCGTTGTGAGAAAGAGGGAAACACGGTTCTTTAAAACCATTTCCTAATTCCAACACTGAAAAGATTAAGAGTAACATAGCTTAAAGAAATCTATCGTAATAGAAAGGAGGTGGAGTAGGAATGGTTAAAGGAACCGTGAAATGGTTTAACGAGAAGAAAGGTTTTGGCTTTTTATCCCAAGATAACGGAGGCGATGTATTTGTACATCATACGGGAATCACCGGGGAAGGATTCAAGACCCTGAGAGAGGGCGAACCTGTAGAATTTGAGGTAAAACAAGGTCCTAAAGGTCCCCAGGCAGTTAATGTTAGGGTAGTTGATTAATCTTATCATACCATGACGAAGTAATGGCAGCTAAAGCATGGCTGCCATTTTTTTATTCACTACGGGAAAACATCTGCAAAGAAATATCTTAAAGCGATGGCTGCTGAAGGCTTGTATCAGTCATTCTGAGGTAACTCTCTTCTACTTTTCCCCTCACACCCGCTGCTCCCTCACTCATTCCCTCTCCTACTTCATTAAAAGCTTCATCTTCCATCATTTCAACTACCAATGAAAAATAATTGAAACTTTTAAGAAATGTAGTTACTGTAGTAAGCAAAAAAGAAGCACGCATTGCGTTCACTATGTGCTGGATCACTAATGAAAATAGGTTCTGTTCCCGATTGGTTGCGTTTAGGGTTCAGGATTCGAGTATTCCAGAAATTAAAATCCAAATTCCAAAATCAGAAATAGAATGAACCTTCGACCCCTTGCATCCTGTACACTTTCTGTATGCACTACCGTGTAAGGGGAATTGCCCTTAAGGAGTACTACTCTTGTGGAGATAACCCCAAAAACAAAACACCACCTCACCATGGTAATATGTAGTCTCCTTCTTGTATCGTGCGCTCATACTAAGATTAGCCAGATACCATCCGAGGCAGGAAAGCGATTCTACTATTCGGAAACAGATTTTTTAAATTACGAAGTGGTTGGCAGAGGTGAAATCCCTGTGTTATTTTTCCATGGACTAGGGGGGTCTCTTCGGAACTGGGATGACGTCATCAGCTATCTCCCCAAAGACACGTTCACGGCCTACCTGGTGGATCTCAAAGGTTTTGGTCTTTCCTCAAAGCCACGTGACTCTCACTACTCTATTAAAGACAACGTTGAACTGGTGTGCCGTTTCATAATAGCCAATGGGTTGAAAAATTTCGTGCTGGTGGGGCACTCACTAGGAGGAGGAATAGCCCTGTGCATCACACTTGAATCTCTCGCTAATCCCCAACTCAAACCTAAAAACCTGGTTCTTATTGACGCTGCTGCATACAAGACTGATCCCCCCTTCTTCGTTAAGTTTGTGCGTATACCTGTTCTAGGCAAATTGCTTCTCTCTCTTCTGAGTGCAGAGTTCAAAGCCACATTCACCCTCAAAAAAATCATCTATGACCGGAAGAGGATTACCCCGAAACTTATTAAACGGTACACCGCATTCATGGATCAAGACGGCTACAATTATGCATTGATGCAAACCTCGGAAGATCTAATCTCACACCACTACCAGCAGTGTACACAGAACTACAGATATATCCTCTATCCTGTGCTCGTAGTGTGGGGTAAAGAAGATTCGGCGATTCCCCTGTCTTTTGGAGCGCAGCTGATTCAGGACCTACCGAATGCGAAGATGCAGGTAATCGAGAGGTGTGGCCACAATCCGCACGAAGAGTTCCCCAAAGAAGTCGCTGATCTCATCATATCGTTTATTATGCCGAAGGAAGAGTACATCATGCGTTATTGAAACTCCATGGGCTCTATACTTCTTGCCAACCCCTTCAGTCACATTCAGCCAAGATCTAACTCGGGTTACTACTATTTACTTTTAGAAAAGCAGAGGCTGCATCCAACCCCTGCTTTTTCATTTTGCGACAACGCAAGCCACTCCTAAGGCAACTGCGTCAACGTCACCTGAAACTCTTTAGAATTATAGATAGGTAAACACTACTCCTTAACCAATAAGACATTTACTGCCTTTACCACAATTCTCATTCTATTACCTTTCTTGCCACTATATCAAAGCATCTAATCAAAACGTATCAAAGGTAATAACCACGAGGTAAAGGATCAGGATTTTTTTCTCGAAAGAAAGGCCTGATAGGCAAGCCCTGTAATGAAAAGCAGAGCCTCACTAATGAAGAGCAAGTACTGATAGTGATACAGGGGAAGGTGGGGAAGGCGGAAGAGCCCCCCAATGGCAAGTACCGCTCCCCAGCAGGAGGTACTTGCCATGATAAAGTAGCGGAGAAAGAAGAGTCCGCAAATGCCAGAAACGATGGCAATGAGGATGATCCAGACACTCTGGCCTAAAAGCACCACCCCCACGATACCGCCCAGTAAGAGACCCACCACAAATCCCGTAATCTTAATGAAGAAGAGGAAGGCATATCCTCCCAGCAAACCAAAGAGGAGGGAGCCTATTATCCCCCCCCACGGTCTAAATAAAATATCCCCTATCCCTAAACCAGCCGTCGCACCGATAATAAAGCCAAAGATAAAGACTGAAAAGCGAAAGATCTTAAATCCAAAAAAACAGAGGGCAATGCCCACAATGAGAGCAACAAACCAGGTGTCGTAAAGGTTACTGTTTAACTGCTCAAGAATGTATGCGAGTTGTTCAAGCAATGATTTAAATTCTTGCATGATCATTAGGATGCAGGTAGCAGTGATAAGCAATGTTGCGCGTTACGGGTTGTATTGATAATCAAGTTTGACAGCATGCACGCTTGCCAGCATGTTTCACTCATTACCATTCACTATTCACCATTTACTATTTACGATTTACGCTTTCTCCTTGCCCAGGTAAGCAGCTCTTCGGCACCAAAGGTGTTGAGAATATTGGATGCCTCTAACCATCCCCGGCGGGCAACCATCACCCCCAACTCCATCATCCACAATTGATCAAGGTGGTGGGCGTCAGTACCGATTGCGAGCGTTACCCCCCTCTGCTTCGCCTTCATACAGTTGATATCATCAAGATCCAGCCGCTCAGTGTAGGCATTAATCTCCAGCGCCGTTCCCGTCTCCCGTGCCACCTCTAGTACCCGGTCGATATCTACCTCATAGGGCTCTCGCTCCCCCAGCAGACGCCCGGTAGGGTGAGCGATGATGTGGAGATAAGGATTTCTCATGGCGGTGGTAATCCGTGTGGTGATCTGTTCCCTGTGCTGTTTAAAACCAGAATGGATGGCTCCTATCACCAGATCAAGCTGAGCAAGCAGGTCATCAGGGTAGTCAAGGGTACCATCATTTTTAATATCCACCTCAGCACCGGTGAGAATCCTTATGCCAGAGAGCTTTTTGTTTATCTTCTTTACCTCCTCAATTTTCTCTTTTAACCGTGTGGGAGAAAGCCCCTGGGCGATTTTTAATGACTGAGAATGATCGGCTACAACAACATAGTGATACCCTCTCTCCCGTGCGTTAAGGGCGATTTCTTCCAATGATGAAGTGCCATCGCTATAAGCAGAGTGAACATGGAGGTCTCCTTTAATGTCAGCGAGGGTAATGAGGTGGGGAAGCGTGTGGTTGAGCGCTGCTTCTATTTCACCCCGGTCTTCACGCAGCTCAGGAGGTATCCACTCCATGTGCAGCGTTTCATAGATATCTTCTTCCTGCCTCCCCCCTTCCTTCTTTTCACCAGAGAAAATCCCATACTCATTTATTTTGAGACCTTCCCGCTTGGCAATCTCCCGTAAACGGACATTATGATCTTTAGAGCCGGTAAAGTATTGAAGCGCAGCACCAAAGGAATCTTTTTCGACCACCCTCAGATCCAGCTGAGTCCCAGCTGCGGTCAGAATGCTGCCCTTGGTGTCTCCTTGAGCTAAAATGCGGCTCGCCATGGGAAGATGCACAAAGGCATCAATAATATCCTTTCCCTTTTTACCTGCCGCCAGAATGTCAATATCACCTATGGTTTCCTTCCCTCTCCTCAGTGAGCCCGCCGCCTCGATGGCGGTAACCTGAGCAGATTTTTTCAAGTACGCTATGGCTTCTCGCGCGATATGGAGTGCACTACCTAAAAGCATCCTCTGTTTACTAAAGGTGTAAAGCTCAATACCCTTTAGAATATTCTCGATCTTCTTTTTCCCCATGCCGGGCAATTGCGCGGTTCTCTCATCAGCAAGCGCCTTTTTGAGGTCCTCGAGGTTGTTCACCTTCAGCTCCTTGTGTAAGAGCGCAACTGTTTTGGGACCCAAGCTTGTTATCCCTAAGAGCGCAATGAGATCATCGCTCACCTCTTTCCTGAGTTGCTCGAATTTGGTAATACTCCCTTTCTCCAAGTACTCTACTATCTTTTCCGCGGTACCTTTCCCTATTCCTGGGATACTCTCAAGTTTACCGGAGCGCATCACCTCTTCAATGTCAGTAGTGAGATCATTGAGGATACGGCTTGCCTTCCGGTAGGCATTGATCTTAAAAGGGTTATCCCCCTTAAACTCGAGGATGTCTGCCATCTTCTGAAAGACTGAGGCAATTTCTTTGTTTTTCATTTCCTCTATTTTCCCCAGAACTCCGGGATAAAAAGCACAACTACCGTATAAATCTCTAACCTTCCGAGCAGCATGCAGAGCGTGAGGACCCACTTCCCTAAGGCAGGGAGGTGAGCATAGTTTTGTGCCGGCCCAACCGCGGCTAAACCAGGCCCCACATTCCCTATGCAGGAAGCCACTGAGCTGATGGCGGTGATGAGGTCCAACCCCAAGATCGTCATAATGAGGGTACTCACCGTAAAAAGAAAAAGGTAGAGAAAGAAGAAGCCCCACACTCCTTCCATGGTGTGAGGGGTAACGCTCTTACCTCCTAATTTTACCGGAACCACCGCGTGAGGATGGAGCATCCGGTAGAGCTCACGGTATGCCTGCTTGAGTAAGAGCATAATCCTAAAACATTTAATCCCCCCGCCAGTTGAGCCGGTACAACC
>CAYYOQ010000193.1:0-5030 GCA_964473235.1 uncultured Thermodesulfobacteriota bacterium
TAGGTGTCATTCCGGGCTTGATAAGCCTGCCCCGTACTTGATACGGGGGAATCCAATCTTTGAAACTGGATTCCCGCTGGAGTTTACCCCGTACTTGATACGGGGCGGGAATGACGGCTTACGGATTACTGTAAAGTATTGTTAGATACACTACACTAGCTTATTTATAGAAATTTATGCAGCTTCTACAAGCCATGTCCTGAATCCCCCAAGATGTTACATCATTAAAAACATTTGAGGGATTCAGGCATAGCTTCTTTTTAAGACAAAATAGCTAACCGCAACTTACAGATTAATTTACCTTTCACTCCATTTAGGGATAGGCCACACTGGCTTATTACCGGGAATAACTAATTCATCTGGATACATTACCTTCAACTTCAAATTTTGATATTGCCCTCCAATCGTTGATGCTTTGTAGTTGAAGCCAGTCTTATCGAATTTCACACCGCCTGGCCAGTAGATAAACCGATCTCCAGTTTTAAGCTCAAGTTTTGCTATCGTCTCTCTCAAAACTGCACGATCATAAGATGCAGCTTTCTCAAAAGCATGTATAACAGGTCCTATGGTGAGCATTAACTGGAGAGTCCACATGGGACTACATAACTTGCCTTTTTCGCCCACGTCGGAATAAAATTTATTTAGAGTGCTCTCTGCCCCTTTAATCATTGGAACTACATCCTCTCTAGGCAATACGGGTGAGCCGAAAGCGAAGTCTGCATCCTTGCCCAATTTGAGATAGTCGGGAGTATCTATGCAGGTGCAGACAAATGCAAAACCAAGTGGGTTAAAATCAGCAGCCTTTATACCCTTTGTGATTAGCACAGAATCGTATGGGACGCATGATGAGAAGAGAGCATCAGCCTTCCGTGCCTTAAACTTTGCCATGGTATCTGAAAAATCTGCAACCTTACCCGTTGGGAAAATCTCTTTGGCTACAACTTCAACTCCCTTTTCTTGCAGATATCTGACGTAACTATCGTGAGCCGTCTCGCCAAAGCTTCCATCCTGACACAGGACAGCAGCTCTTTTAACTGGGTGGCCAGTCTCATTTCCAGTCTTTATGAAAAGATCTACCACCTGTGTTGCCATTTTCGAAACCTTAGGAAATACGCCGAACCAAAACGGATTGTTCAGCTCGTACAATTCATCACTATAATCCATTCCCACCATAGCAATTTTATGCCTTTGACATACGGGCAAAGCAACCTTTGTTAGAGGACTTCCTATGACGTTAAGCATCACCTGTGGTTTGCGCAGTGTAATCATTTTCTCTACTTCGGTGGCAACTTTTTTGGGGTCTGATTCGCAATCTGAGATATACAATTCTACTTTTGCTCCACCCATCGACTTGATACCGCCTTCCTTATTCACCTGATCTACTACCCATTGGTATACGATACTTGCTGGAACGCCCCAACCTGTAAAGGGTCCAGTCAACGATGTCACGAATCCTATCTTAAGTGGCTGGCCCTTTTCTTGAGCATAAACAGGCTGGATAGTGACGATCATTATTGCCAAAACCATAACGAAATAAGATATCCCTCTTGAACGAACCATAGACTTCATAATAGCACCTCCTTAATTTTTAAATGATAGCCCCTCACTGAATCTATCTTCCCCTCCTGGCCAATCTTCTCCCACCTCCTTTCTTATTAATTTGTGGTATCAAAGGACTCAATTTACTTCTGACAACTCCTGAATGATCCCTTTCAAATATGAGCTCTTTGGTACTATAGTAAACCCTTTAAAGGCCAAGGTATGCCTTTTTAACTCGCTGATCTTGCAAAAGGTCTTTACCATTCCCTTCAAAAGCAATGCTACCATTTTCCAGAACAAATACTTGTTCAGAAATAGAAAGACTTCTGAGCGCATTCTGCTCCACTAAAAGAATCGTCACGCCATGAGAATTAATCTCAGTCACCATGCGGAAGACTTCTTTCACAACAAGTGGAGCAAGCCCCAGAGAGGGCTCGTCAAGTAAAAGTAGCTTGGGACATGACATGAGGCCGCGGCCGATTGCCAACATCTGTTGCTCGCCTCCACTTAAGGAACCCGCAAGTTGCTTTTTTTTCCCCTTAAGAACAGGAAAGAGTTTAAACACATGCTCAAAGGACCCTGCCTTTGCTTTTCTGGTTACAGGACTGATCGCACAGCCCATCTCTAAATTTTCCAAGGCAGTAAGGCCTGGAAATAACTCCCTCCCTTCTGGAACATGAATGAGACCTCGAGCTGCAACTTCATGAGGTGCAAGATGCTCAATGCGTTCATTAAAAAATTCTATCGTACCGGAATTTGCCCGATTAAGACTCGAAATCGTAAGAAGTGTCGTTGATTTCCCTGACCCATTCGACCCGAGGATGCTCGTAATGGTTCCTTCCTTCACAAAAAAATTAAGGTCACGAAGAATCGGGATATTACCATAAGCAAAACAAAGGTCTTTCACCTTCAGCATTAATCTTCCTCCCCTAAATACACCTTTACAACTTTTTCATTTTTAAGGACGTCCTGGGGTCTACCTTCAGCAATTTTCTCTCCATAGTTCATCACCATAATATGCTCACAAAGATTAGCAACGACGTGCATCACGTGTTCGACCACAAAAAGTGTAACACCTGAATTGTGCACCCTCTTCAATAAATCAATCATTTGATTCTGCTCAACTGCGTTCAGCCCAGCCATCGTTTCATCCAATAAAAAGAGCTTTGGCTTCGTCGCTAAAGCCTTGGCAATTTCAAGACGCTTCAGTTCGTGCACTCTCAGTGAACCAGCCAATGTATCCTTCTTCTGTCCCATTCCTAAAAAATTGATGATCTCCTCTGCTTCGCTCCTTGCTAACCCCACCCTTTTTGTCCGACTGAGGGCACCTATCAATACATTATCAATAACGGACATTTCCGAAAACATCTTTGGAATCTGAAAAGTCCGTACGAGACCCCTGTGACAGAGCTGATCGCTACTTAAGTGAGTCACATTTTCCCCGGCAAAAAAAATGTCTCCCGATCCAGGTTTGTAAAAACCAGTTATAATATTGAAAAGGGTTGTTTTTCCTGCCCCATTTGGACCGATTAAGCCATAGATTTTACCCTCTTCAATGACAAGGTTCATTCTATTTACAGCCACTAATCCACCAAAAGCTTTCGTCACACTATTAATTTCGAGCAGATTCATTTTGCCCTCTTAACTACATCAGCTCGGTCTGTTTTGGATAGATTTTAAACAATTTCCTCTTTACCCTTCAAAGGAAATACTTTTAGCAATTTATCCGTAACCCAAGGCACTATCCCTTTGGACAGATATTTAGCTACAAGGCAGAGTATGATACCCCAGAATACGAGCACCAGTGCAAAGCTGCTTATTCCGCCTACCGCCTCAGCAGCAAATGTGAGGCCTTCTTTAACCGCTGTAAGCATAAAGGTGCCTACGATCGGGCCAAAGACTGTAGCTCTACCTCCTAAAAGTGTACCCAACATAAGGGTCACACTAAACATGATTCCGAAGACATCATAAGGACTACAGAATCGGAGAGCAAGCACATAGATGCCTCCGCCAACACCAGTCAAAAAAGCGCTTAGAGTCATTGACACGACTTTCATTCTCGTCACGTTAATGCCAAGGGCTGAGGATGCTTCTTCGCTTTGCCGAGTAGCCCGTAAGTACCATCCCAGTCTTGACCTCTCTATGAGATAGGCAACGAGAATGATCAAACAAACAAAAACTAAAGCGAGGTAATAATAGGGCATGATGCCGATAAATTGAAAATGAAAAGGCTTATCTATAGCAGGGAATGTTATCCCCATGCCTCTTCCAAGGTAACGTGTCCTTACAACAATGGCCATTAATAGTTCTGCAACCAACATTGCCCCAATAGCAAAATAGAATCCTCTTATGCGAAAACGGCAGATCGTCCAGCTAAGCAACCAGCCAAGACAAGCCGACAATAATCCCCCTAAAAGCATTCCGATCCATCCCGGTATCCCATAGTAAAGGAGAAGCACGGCTGTTGTATATCCCCCGATACCAATAAAGGCGGCATGCCCGAATGAAAAAAGCCCACCGTAGCCCCCTGCAATATTCCAAGCACCACATAGATAAGAGGTTATAAAAACAAAGGCCATAACCTGCATAAGATAATCACCAACAAAAAAAGGGATGATTAGAAATAATATCAGGGTGAAGATACCTATCATTAGCTTGTAAGAAAAAATATCTCTTTTATTCATTTCTCACTTCTTGTTTGTCACTTTCCAATCCACTATTTTACCTGGTACCAAATATACCTGTCGGCCGGAACATTAAGATAACGAGCATGATCCCATAAAGAATGCATATCGCCAAGGAAAGGTCGTAAAGAATCTGTTGAAAGCTAAGAAGCAACCCTGTGATAAACCCAGCCACCAAGGCTCCTCCCATACTGCCTGCTCCTCCCAATACTGCTATAAGGCACGCAAGAATTGCATACTCAAACCCCACACCTGCATGAATGGGGATCAAGGGAGCAAGCGCCAACCCAGCAATTCCTGAACAAGCAACACTTATCCCAATAGCAATGGCATACATCTTTTCCACATTCAGCCCTGTTAGTAAAGCACCCTTCCTGTTATTGGCACAAGCGCGAATAGCTTTTCCTGTTTCTGTTTTAGCAAAGAAAAGGTGAATCAACATAACAAAAAGGACAGAAACAGCTGCTCCAACCATTGTTGCCATCTTTAAAGCGATATCTCCAAAACTTATAATTTTCTCCAACCATTGGATGCTCAGCAAGTGTGAGGTAGGGCCAAAAAATATAATCGCTAAGTTTGAAAAAATGATCATCAGACCGAGACAAAATACAATTTGCATCTCATGTTCAATATCGAGAATGTATTTGAACATATACTTGTAAATGAATAGGCCAGATACAAAGAATACTAAAAGAAGGAAGATAAATCCTGGGTAAGGCCCGATTCCTGTATACTTTGCCAAGATAATAAGCGCATACATCCCCCACATTGCAAATGCTCCATGGGCGAAGTTCGGCAGGTTCACGA
>CAYYOQ010000194.1:0-4976 GCA_964473235.1 uncultured Thermodesulfobacteriota bacterium
CCCTCTGCTAAAAGGTATTCAAATATGTAGTAATCATCAGCATTAAAAGATTTCACTTCATTTTAAAAAGTGGTTACTTAATTCAATCACTATATATGGCGGCTTTGACCAGGAATCCAGTGTTTTCCTTTATTCCTGCTTTCTCAGGAATGACGCCCTTTGTCGCAATTAATGTCGTTGTGTATCATCACCCGCATCAGATTTATACAAAGTCTTTAACAATGTTCCCTTTATTAGTAAAAAGAAATAGTTTGCTTTTATTTTTTCTACATGTTCTAATTACCATGAAATGAGAAGCAAATTTTTTGATGGTAGAAAGTTAGGTAGTTTTAAAGTGAACAAGAGGTAGTATCATGGTAAAGATACCTAGGATTTCTCTCATGCTACTTTTCATTTTTGGTCTGTTGACACGTGGAGTAGCTGAAAGTGATGCATATACTTTAGATCTCTTAGGAGTTGGTTGGAATAAGCCAGAGGTTACGGTCTTGATAAAAACTGAAGGGCGTATCTCCCAAGATGCGCTATTTAATGTTGAACAGGCGATAGATGATTGGAATGAGGTACTGCTCACTATCAATGATGCTCCCGTATTGAACCTGGTAAGTGAGGGAAAAAGAGCTGATATAGTTATTCATATGAAAGTGGGGGCGGGAACCGCTGTCGGTAAAACAGTGTGGAGGGCTATTGGTTGCAGTTTGAAGAGTGTCTCCATTCAGCTCAGTAGTAAAGCCTTTGGTCGCACGATAAGCGATTCTGGTACCCGCAATGTGGCACGTCATGAACTAGGGCATGCACTCGGATTGGCTCACAGTGATGATCCGGATGATCTCATGCATGCGGTGGCAGATTCCTCAGCAATTTTTAGAGATATTGACCTTCCCATCTCACCCTGTGATGAAGATAGTATCTACGAAATTTGCCCTCTCCCCAAAGACTGCATACTAGCAGATTCTATTTCATGCGAATAAAAAGGGAGGGACGTTGCTCAAAACGTTCACTTTTAGTTCCATGATTCTATCTTAGATTAAGCTGTTAAAATCACCACGCCATCTTTAATCATCTTATCAACTGTCCCTCTCATTTCCTCATATTCTTTTTCTGAATACACATGAGGCTCAAGACGAGGAATCGTTATCATTTTCTTACAGAGTGCATACACATCCTCCCTCTTCTCTCCCCTATACACCACAAGCAAATCTATATCACTAGCTACGGTATAATTCCCTTTTGCATAAGAGCCAAAGAGAACTACCAACTCAAGAGGTAGTATGTGCTGAAGAACATCAAGGGCTTTGCGGATCCCTTTAATGATCTCTTCTCTATTATGGTCAGGATAGAAGACGCGCACAGAACTCGACGATTTCTGTCGCATATTTAATAAGCCTCCTCGCTTCTTTTTTTGTATACCGTGATTTGGGAGAACCTGATGGGTGAGCATTGGGATATCTAGTTGGGATGTATGCTTTATCCAGTTCTAAGGCTGCGTCCTTCAATTTCCCGGATAAGCTATGGGTTTTTGATAATTCTTAAGTAGATCTGCAACTGAGTGTCCCCACGCCTCTGCGCCCATCTTTTGAAAGACTGCCTTAACTGCCTTTTCAGCAGACTGTTGCGCAGAGAAACACGCCCACTCGTAAAAACCATGTTCCATGTCACTTCTGGCATGGTCTAAATCACTTTTCGCCTGCTCCATCCAATCGCGACTTCTTTCCATTCAAACATTCCTCAAAGCCCTATAATGCGACTTTCAAATTACCACCAACAATAAGGGAAAACAAGGAAAAACACTCTCTCAAAGTTCTCTATCTTTCAAACAACTCAATAAAAAAGCGGGTTGTTCAACCCGCTTTGATTCGTACCCTTTCATAAGGCCTACAAGGCTGGAAGCTGTTACTCCTGCAAGCTAATAACATCATGATTCACCGCGTTACCTACCTTGCTAAACACTCCTTAAGGACTTTTCTATAATCTCAGCAACATCCAATGTTTTGATCAATTCCTCTTTTCCCTTCGCTTTAATTCCATCCTCAAGCATCGTGAGACAATAGGGGCAGGCACTCGCAATCACCTCAGGATTTACCTCCAGGGCTTGCTCAACCCTCATCTCATTGATGCGTTTCCCCAAATGCTCTTCCATCCACATCCGCCCCCCACCGGCACCACAGCAAAAACTCCGGTGTCGTGCCCGTTCCATTTCCAAAAGCTTGGTTCCCGGGATTGATTGCAGCACCTCTCTGGGAGATTTATACACATTGTTATAGCGTCCTAAATAGCATGAATCGTGGTAACAGACTGCTTTACCGTCCCCACCGTTAAATGCGAGTTTTCCCTGTTGGATCAGTTCGGCGATAAATTCAGTATGGTGAAGCACTTGGTAGTGCACACCATATTGAAGGTAATCATTTTTTAAGGTATTATAGCAATGGGGGCAGGTAGCCACAATCTTTTTCACTTTATACCTTTCAAGTACTTCCAGATTGCCCTGTACCAACGTATCGTATAAATACTCATTACCAATTCTTCTCGCTGAATCCCCACAACATCCTTCTTCAACGCCTAAAATACCAAACTTGACCCCGGCAGCTTTTAATATCCTTACCATGGATAGGGTAACCTTTTTACTGCGATCGTCAAAGGCACCGGCACACCCAGGCCAGAAAAGAACATCCACCTCACTATCTTCGGCTAATGTTTTAATATCTAGCCCTTTCGCCCAATCTGCCCTGGTATGACGTCCTATCCCCCAGGGGTTACTATTGTTTTCCATGTTTTTCAATACCGCCTGCACCTCTGTAGGAAAACGTGACTCCATCAGCACCAGGTATCGCCTAAGCTCTGTATTTTTGTCTATATAGGAAATAAAGACGGGGCAGTTGGCATAGCAGCTCAAACAAGTGGTGCATGCCCAAATGGTATCATCTTTAACCACATCTCCAATTAAGGTAGGGATATTCTCCTCACCTTTTTTTGTAGACGAGTTAAGGTACTTACTTTCAAGATGTGCTTTTAGGCTTAGATACACCTTTTTAGGAGAAAGTGGTTTTTCACTCAAGTGGGCTGGACAATTGTCTTGACATCTCCCACAGCGAGTACAGGCATCAAGCTCGAACAACTGCAGCCAAGAAAACTCTTCAATGGTAGAGGCACCGAAGGTCTCAGCTGTTTCAAAATCAGCAATTTTCTTGAGGGTGGTAGGACGTTCAGTAGCTTGAAATAATACCTTGAGGGGAGAAGTCACTATATGGAGGAGCTTGGAATAAGGGACATAGGCAAAAAAAGCCAACACCAAAAGCAGATGTACCTCCCATATATATTTATGCAACACAAGCAATCGGCTGTTCTCTAGCGCAATCAAGGTGAACAGCTTAGAGAAGAGAAAGCCCACAGGCGACCAGAGTAGTTCTGTAGGCTGGGTAATAGCAATTCTAAGACCTTCAATACAGAAACCTAATAAGAGAATAGACCCAATAAGTATGAGCGCATACGCATCATCCGGCGTGCCCTGATCAAGTCTCTCGGGTCTGGTGATGTAGCGCCGATAGAGCGCTATACCGATACCCACAACTCCACAGGTCCCTACCACATCCAGAAACAGGGAAAATACATTTCCAAAGGCAATGGTGGTGGTGAAATATATATTAACCAGCACTACCACCGCGAGAGGGATAATGAATCCGATGAAAATTAAAAGGTGCATTACCCCCGGATACCAATCTTTTAAAATGCGTCTGTGAAAAATCGCATCAATGAGCAGGAAAGATATCCTCTTTCCCCAGCTCTCTTTAAAAAGTTTTTCTTTCTTCCCTACGGTCCAAAGCCGGTATCTTCGGTAAATACCGTATGCAAAAATAACACTGCTTATAATGATCAATAAAGGAGTTAACAGATCAATCATGAATACAATCCTTTTTCTACCTAATGAACTCTCTCATAGATGGTTCCTACTCTGCCTCATACGCCAAGATCATATAGTGGCATTTCAAGCAATTCTCTTCATTAGACGGGCCCTCAATCGTATCTTGATGGCACCCATAGCAGGAGCGCTTGGTAACTTTGTTAGTGAACGGATCCTCCTGATCGTGAACTAGGTTACGGTGACACTCAAGACATCCTATCTCTGAATCTCCTACATGCACTTTATGAGAGATCTTAATGATATGTTTCTTTAAACCCTCCTGTTCCAAAGTCTTGATAGTGGAATGGCAACGAATACACTTTTGATCCATCGTATCATGATCTGCCGAATAATTTTTGGGGACCATCTCTGCTGCAAGGGCATGGCAATCAGTACAGGAGGCATCCTCTTTCGAATGCCCTTGTGATGACTGCCATTGTTCAAACTCTTTGAGATGACAGGTTTTGCAATACTGAGCACTCATCGTTGAATAACGCACCAATGCCAGGATGGGAATAACCCCGAACACAGAAACTAACAGCGCCAGTACAATCCCAATAATCCATTTCCCTTTTGTAGTTAAAATAATTTTAGACATGACCAGTTCTTATCTCTCTAGATCTTTTCCAACCTCACCTTGGTATCCATCCATGCCTGACCCCCTCCAATCGAATCAACGGTGAGGGGTATAATGGCCTGAGGATTAACACCATTTCCTTCCCTCTCCCACCAGAGCAGTTCAGTATCAGGGTCACTGCTCGTATATTTTTCTGCCTTTGCTATATGTCCGTAACCCTGATGTCCAAAACCCTTAGCCATTGCTACCACATCAGGATACACACCCTGCACCACTACCACCTTTGCCTCTAGTGAACCTAAAGAAGAAACTACCCGCACCCTATCACCATCATTAATACCCAATGCCTTCGCCTTCTCCGCATTAATCCAGAGAGGATTGCTATGTTGAATCTCTTTGAGCCACTTCCCATTGGCGAAACCTTCCGCAGTCACATTGGTAGAAAAGAGGGTGAGGATAAATTCCCCTGGTTTAAGATCCTTATGTTCCTCAATAGGTGCGTAC
>CAYYOQ010000195.1:0-4958 GCA_964473235.1 uncultured Thermodesulfobacteriota bacterium
TGAGGATATCAAGGAAGCGGACCAGTGAAGCCCCATCCTTTAAAACGCGAAAGAAGGAACAGAACTTACAGAGTTTTTCACAGAAGGGATGGTGGATGTAGCCGACTCGATCCCCAGAAGCAGCCTGCTTCTGGTTTAAAAGCTCCTGTGATTTTTTTCTTACTTCATCGTAGGGAAGCGCTGCCTGAATGAGTTGCTCTGCCACCGCATGGTGACTCACACGCTTAGGAAATATTTCATAGGGCTTCATAGTATTATAAGTTCTAATGAAGAGGAGAACTACCTTTCTATTTACAATAGTTAATTAAGAGGTGATCCCTTTTTTCTCCACCTGCGGTTGAGCCAGAACCACTGGGAAGGGTAGGTTCGGATATAGTATTCGATGCGCTCGGTAAAGGCGCTGGTGATGAGACGAACATCTTCTTGCTGATCTCCGGTGAGGTTACAGGCTAGGGCAGGTTCAATGATAATTTTGTGGGTATCGTCTTTCTGCCGAACGATGAAGATGGGGAGTATTGCAGCACCTGTTCGTAGGGAGAGGACCGCAGGACCCACCGCGGTGGGGCTGTCCTGACCAAAAAACTCAACGCTCACCCCCCCGCGCCGCTTATCCTCATCGGTAATGAGACAGACAATTTCATTATTGCGCAGGCACTGGAGCATCCTTTTCGTGCACTCTCTCCAGGGTTGGGTTGCAATTGTTTTCTGCCCTGATAGATCTCTAAACATCTGAAACAACCGTGCCAACGATTTATTCTTGGGGTGTCTGATTACTATGTGAAAGGGGTAGTGTTCCTTTACCATCGCTGCCCCCAGCAGGGTAAAGTTTCCAAAGTGGGCGCTCACTGCAATTACTCCTTTACCCCGGGAGAGGGCCTGATCGAGGAATGCTCTCCCCTCTATGGTGACACGACCATCAATCCTGTTTCGGAAACGGCTCGCGGCATAGAATCCTTCAAAGAGCCCTTTGAACAGGTTGGCCACCATTTCCCTGACGGTGGTAATTTTTTCTTCCTCCGTCATTTTATTTTCAAACGCACTTTCCATAGTACTCATGATGGAAACTCTCTGCCTTTTCAAAAGGAGGAAGGATAGGGTTGAGAGCGTGCGGGCAATGGCAAAGGAAACTTTAAGCGGAAGAAAAGGAATGAATTTATACCACACCCAAATGAAGGCTGCCTCCAGCCAGTCTTTCAGTGGATTAAAGAGCTTCTTTTTAATCTTTACCATAAGGGATGAAATTTCAAATGCTAATTCAAATGACCAAAATATTGGTCTGTTTTGAGCATTGTGATTTTGGATTTATTTGGAATTTATAAAGTCAAGAACCTAGCCAAAGATATTTGAAATTTTAATATATTTTGCAACTATCCTGACCATATACTTCTCCCCACGAAGGGAGAAGGAACCTTCATAAGATAATTCTAAAGAGATTAACCAGCCCGAGGCTGGTTAATTCTCAGAGTTTTATAGGTAAGAACCTAGATGCTGTATTGATTTTTAATTTTTTGTTCTTCTATTTCTCTTCTCTTATCCTCAAAGCCCCTTCTTCCCATCAGCCCGTAGGTGAACCTTTTTCCTTCTTCTACCCCCGGCTGGTCGAAGGGATTAATCCCATAGAGCGCGCCAGCACACGCGGTGGCAACCTCTAAGACAAAAAAGAGCTGTCCTAAGGTAAAGGCATTTACCTCTGGCAGGGTGATGGTAAGATTGGGCCGCTGGTTATTGGTGAGCGCCCGCTCAGTTGCACTCTGTTCAGCGTGAATCAGTTCATTTAAGGTGTGCCCACCTAAGTAGCCAAGTCCTTCCAGATCTTGATAGTCCTTGGGGATGGATACTTCATGGTGGTAATGGGTAACCCCGGCAAACAGTATCACCTTATCGTGGGGACCTTCTATGTAGAGCTGGAGCTGGGAGTGTTGGTCAGTGACCCCGAGGGCTTTAATGGGGGTTGAGCCCACTTCCGCTACCGCTCCTGAGAGGGAGAATCTTTTTCCCAGACTCTCTGCCCACAGTTGCCTAAACCAGTCCGCAACATCTTTGAGGGCATCAACATAGGGCATGAGCACACACATGGGTTTACCTTTCTCTACATCAGAAAGGTATAAGAGGAGTGCCAGCAGGTAGGCAGGATTTTCCCAGACTGCTTCCCGCTGACACCTTGTATCCATCAAAGCTGCGCCTGCTAAAAGCCCCTCAATATCAATGCCGGTAAGCACCGCCGGGAGTAGCCCCACTGGGGTAAATACGGAAAACCTTCCGCCTACCCCGTCAGGGATGGTGAAGCTCTGGAAGTGTTCATTTTTTAAAATTTCCCGCAGGAGCCCCTTCTTTTTATCGGTAGTGAAAATTATGTGTCTCCCGTACTCTTCCTTTCCCAGTTGCTTAAGGAGGAGGTTGCGCACAATCAAAAACTGGCTCATGGTTTCAGCCGTTTCACCAGATTTGCTGATGACGTTGAAAAGTGTTTTTGTAAGATCTAGGGTGTCAAGCAACGCCTGAAACCCATCGGGATCAATGTTGTCAGCAAAGAAGAGCCGGGGATAGCCGTTTCTTTCTTGCGGGGAGCGAAGGTTATAGTAGGGGTGGTGCAGTGCCTGGTGGAGGGCAATCCCTCCCAGCGCAGAACCCCCAATGCCCAGGACAACCAGGTTATCCCAGAGCCCCTTCTCCTTTTTCTCACACGCCTTAAGCTCTTTTAGCAGCTCATCCTGGTAGGGGAGGTTTAAAAAGGGAAGCTGTCCCTTTTCGCGCTGTTCCTTGAGCTGAGCATCAATCTCCTTTACGCGGGGCTCACATTTTTTCAATGCCGGTGGAGAGATCCCGTGCTCTGAACCGATTGCTTCCTCCATCATGTTGGTGTAATTGAGGGAGAGTGCCATTTGTTTCTTCCAGTTTTCATCCCGGTACTCCTTCATGGTGCCCCCTTTTACGAGACAATCCTCTTTACCCTGCGTGATTTTATTGAAGCTTCGTTAAAGGCTTTTTTAGTAAAGCAAAAAACCGGCGTGCCCCATACCCTATCACTACTGTAAGTAAATCTCAAACAAAAACTTCTTTCCTTGACTTGATGGACTTTTCTGATAAGATAGCCCACAGTTTGAATCTTGTAAGCGGTTGAGAGTGAGAATCAAAAGGTGCCAGTAAAGCATAGTGAAAAAAAATGGAAAATCCACCCACCTCTTAGAGAGATTCAAGAACTCCTCTCCTCGCACTTGGGAATTTCTCCCCTCCTCTCCCAGCTCCTCGCCAGCCGTAATATCACCACACCAGAAGATGTGGAAGGTTTTCTCTCCCCTAGCTTAAGTAACCTTCATTCCCCCTTTCTTATGAAGGATATGGAGAAGGCAGTCGAGCGAATAGGCAAAGCCTTGAGGGAGGGAGAGAAGATTATGCTGTATGGTGACTATGATGTTGACGGGATAACCGGGACTTCGCTTCTGCTGCTCTTCCTGAAAAATCTGGGGGCTAAAGTTTCCTTTTTCATACCGGAGCGTCTCACCCACGGGTATGGTCTAAACCTCGAGGTACTCAAGGGAATGAAAGAGGAAGGTGCTCAGCTCATCATTACTATCGACTGCGGAAGTTCGGATGTGGAAGAAGTTCAGTATGCCCAGCAGCAGGGCATCGATGTGATTATCACCGATCACCATGAGATTCCTCACCAGGTGCCTCCTGCCTATGCGATAGTAAATCCCAAGCAGCGCGATTGCGGCTTCCCCTTTAACTCCCTTGCAGGGGTGGGGGTGGTGTTTAATCTGCTGATGGCGCTGCGCAAGACCTTGAGAGATGGTGGTTTCTGGAGTGGGCAGACCGAGCCCAACTTGAAGGAGTATCTCGACCTGGTTACTCTGGGTACGATTGCTGATGTGGTACCGCTGGTTGATGAAAACCGCATCCTGGTGAAAGCTGGCCTCGCACAGCTGAACGCGGGGAATCGTACAGGCATTAGTGCGCTTAAGGAGGTGTGTGGTCTTACTGATACACCCATCACCACTAATCTGATTGCCTTTAGGCTTGCTCCTCGACTTAATGCGCCGGGACGTTTGAGCCAGGCTTCCCAGTCGGTAATGCTCCTCACCTCGGATGATTACCAGGAGGCAAAGCGGATAGCGCTCCACCTGGAGCATGAGAATTCACAGCGTCAGCTCCTGGAAATGCGCATTTTTAAGGAGGCATGTACGCTCATCGAGGCAACCCCTCAGATAGGCGAGAGGAAATCGATAGTGCTCGCCTCATCCGAGTGGCACCCGGGGGTGATTGGTATCTGTGCTTCCCGCCTGCTTGACCTCTACGGTAAGCCAGCGGTGCTTATCTCGTGTGATGAGAAGCGGGGGATGGGGAAAGGCTCAGCGCGAAGTCATGAATCATTTCACCTCTTTGAGGGGCTTAAGGAGTGTGAACACCTGCTTGAAGGTTATGGCGGTCACCACTCCGCGGCAGGGCTCACTATTGCGTTGGATAAGATTGAAGAGTTTCAGGTGTGTTTCGATAGTGTGGTATCAGAGAGGATGTCAGAAGAGGAGTATAGTCCCTCCCTTGAGATTGACGCCGAGGTAAATCTAGGAGAGATTTCGGAACAGTTACTCAAAGAGATAGCAATGCTTGAACCTTTTGGTCTTTGTAACCCGGAGCCTACCTTTAGTTCCTTTCTACTTGATTCCTATAGCACAATGGTGGTAGGCAATGGTCATCTGAAGCTCAAAGTTAAAGAAGAAAATATGTGGTATGATGCGATAGGCTTCAATATGGCAGAGCAGTTTTTGCCGTCTTCCCAGACACCTTCAACTTCTCTTCTCAATGGAACGAATCGGATTAAGATAGCCTTCATCCCGCAGTTTAATACCTGGCAGGGGGTAAAAAGTATTCAGTTGAAAGTAAAAGATATTAAGTGTATAGATGGTACATGATTTCAGCTGTCGGTGTATATCAAAGGGTTTAGGGTTGGGGTAATGGGT
>CAYYOQ010000196.1:0-4947 GCA_964473235.1 uncultured Thermodesulfobacteriota bacterium
ACACAATAGTGCTTAAGCATCTGTAGAACGGCAGGTGCCTTGCGAATTGTGCAGTACCAGACCCCATTGCATTCCCCTTTGTCGAAGGCACTGGAAACTGCCTGTCTTCTGCATAATACGTAAGGTACGGGGTCGTGACGAAGCCAGTGACTCTATTGTTGAGCTCAGAAAAATCCCCCATGCCACTCATAAAGGGTCTGTAAAATTTCAAATATCTTTGACTAGATTTTAATAAGCTGGTTTTTTCAACATACACATTTCATATTCCTAATTATACCCTGTACTTTTGCTTATTCCGAGCTTGTCCTCTCATCCCTTCTGTGATAGACTTGATATGATTGTGTGTTTTTCCTGCGAGTGTAAAGGAGGAATATAGAGGTGCTGTACACCTTAACTATAGAGGCTCAGTGCAGCGACGGTAAAAATCCTGGAACGATGATTGCTTCATCAACAAATATAGTATTATGAACTACGATTACCTTTAAGAGGAGCCCATGAAAAAAAAGACTTCGGAGCATAAAAAGATTTTTGGATGGAGAGGGAGAATGTTGAGAGTTGATCTCTCGCAATCAAAGATAGGTGAAGAAGAGCTCTCCCCCGAATACATTGAGGGATATACAGGTGGAGCAGGGATAAATGCCCGGTTGTTTTATGATCTCATCCGTCACCATCCGCATGTGGATCCCCTTGCCCCGGAGAACCCGCTCATTTTCGGATGCGGGCCAATGGTGGGAACCCAGTTTCCCAGTGCCAGCAGGTTTACTGTCACCGGCAAAAGTCCGCTCACCGGTATTTTTGGTGACAGCAATGCCGGGGGGTGGTTCGGGGCACGGCTCAAGCAGGCAGGGTATGACCATCTGGTCATCCAGGGAAAAGCCGAGAGGCCGGTGGCGCTTCTTATTGAAAAAGGTAAAGCGCCGGAACTTGTCGATGCAACTGATCTCTGGGGCCTTGATATCTATGAAACAGATACCAGGATACGGGCAAAATACGGTGACTGTGAATCAGCCCGCATCGGGCCCGCAGGGGAAAATCTGGTGCGATATGCAAGTATCTTATCTGGCTCTAAAAGGGTTAGTTCCAACGGCCGGACCGGCATGGGGTGCGTAATGGGCTCCAAGAATTTGAAGGCCATTATTGTTAAAGCCTCTGGTAGTGTGCCGGTGGCCCATAAAGAGGAGTTTAAGATACTGGCAAAGAAATATCGGGATATATGGGGCAAGAGTTACTGGGTGCCTCTCAAAAAGGACTATGGCACCATGGTACTGTTATATCAAATAGCTGAACAGGCGCGCATAAAAAATGAACAGGAACCGATGACACCTGAACAGCTTGAGAACTATGACCTGGAAAACTACAAGCAGCGTTATAAGACCGGTCAGACTGCCTGCTACCGGTGTCCTTCCGCCTGCACCCAGAAATGGGAGATCAGAGAAGGAGTCTATAAAGGTGACAAAGGAGATAAACTTGAATATGGTCATCTGTTTCATCTGGGACCGCTTCTCGGGATCTTTGATTTTCCCGCCATGCTGCACCTGGCGGATTTGAGCAACCGGTTGGGCATGGACTGCATTCAGTTCGGGTTCAATATGGCCTTTGCCATGGAGTGTTTTCAGAGGGGAATTCTGGGTACCGAGGCAACCGGCGGCGTACAGTTGAACTGGGGAGATGACCGGATGGTGGGACAGATGATGATGCAGGCGGCAAAACGGGAAGGGTTTGGCGATATCCTCGCTGAAAGCACCCCCGGGATGGTATCCCATATAGGGCCTGATGCAGAGCCCTATGGATTTCATACCAAGGGGATGGCATTCACCTACAGCTGTAGCTATGGCCTGCCCATGAGCCTTGCCTCATCGGTGGCATCCCGGGGTGGTGATCACCTGAAGGGCCATCCCTTTTCAGCAATCATCGGCCACCGCGAAATGCTTGAGAAGATTTTTGGGAAGGACATGCCCGATGAGATTATAGACCACACCAGCCCGGTAGCGAAAGGCCGGGTGGTCTGGTGGCAGGAAAACTACAAGATGATTTTGGACAGCCTGGGACTCTGTTTTCTCCCGGTGGTAAATTCCACCGTGTGCAGTGAGCCTCTCATCCTCGTTACGGAGATGGGAGAGATGTATCACACCATAACCGGACGGGATCCATTGGGGCTCTTTGTTTCGGCTGAGCGGGCCTACCAGATTGAGCGGTGCTACAATGCGTTGCTGGGGCTTACCAGAAAAGATGATCTGAGAAAGGGAACGATGCGTGGAGAGAAGAATCCGGTTGAACTCCCGGGCATGCTCGATGAATATTATGTATATAGAGGCTGTTCACGGGATGGGTTGCCGACACGCAAAAGGCTTCAGGAAATCGGGTTAACCGACGTAGCTCAAGATCTTGCCCGGAATAACAAACTTTCCGGGGAGGAGTGCCCGGCGATAGATGAGCTGCTCCAGCATTCCGTTGAGGTGAGCGGTTAGATTTTTACATTTGCAAATCTGAGAATTTCGGCGACATGGGAGATTTTTCTGAGCCCAACAATATATTCATTGGCTTTCGTCACGACCCCGTAACTTACGTATTATCAAAAAGACAGGCAGTTTCCAGCGCCTTCGACAAAGGAGGAATGGAATGGGGTCTGGCAGTGCACAATTCGTAAGGCACCTGCCGTTCTACAGATGCGTAAGCACTATTGTGTTGTGGCTCAGAAAAATCTTCCCTGTCGCTCATAAAGGGTCTGTAAAATTTCAAATACGTTTGGCTAGAATTTAAGCCAAGGGGATTTGAAATTTTACTATAAAGCAGAGAGTGCCTTTATGAGAGGATCCTGAATAGTAACTAATTTTATGAAAGGAGGAGCAACAATGAATATTACGGATGTCATGCAGCGCATAGGTGAAATGTTTAAGCCCTATTTTCAGCAGATGGAGAAGGAGGAATTTGTGTTTGCAGAAAATGGCAGGGAGCGGTTACGGTTTGAAATGTATCGGACCAAAGGGGATCCACAGTTCCCTCTAACCAAGGCTGCTTTCATGATCCTTGATTACGGCTTGGTCTGGAACAAGGATAATAAAAAAGCCTTGGATGAGGATGAGCTGGTTGCCGGCTCGTTCATCACCAACGATAATCTTCCCCTCCCCATCCTTGCCCTTGAGGCATCAATGCACATCAACAAATATGACCATCTGAATATTGACCTCTTCCCCATATCAAAAGATCAGCGGTACCGGGATATTTTCTGCACACCAGTACAGGCTATCCGCAAAAAATATGAAAACCTTCCCGGTGTCCCTCCAGGAGCGATAACGCCGAACCTGCCTGCAGGATTTACTTCAGGGGGAATGATGTCTGGTGACTTTGATATCTCTTTCAGGGCCAAAACGCTGCCGTGGTGGTTTGAGTACGTGGAATTGTACAAAAGCTTTTTAGATACGCGTAACAGTTATCCGATTTTAAAGGACCCTGCCATTATTAAAGAGGGCCGAGAGACCAGAGAACAGTTTCTCTCAAATTTCAAAAGGTCAACACCGAGGATTTTAGCTGATATCCCGAACCTCAATAATGAAGAACGAGGAAAGAAGCTGGGAGAGATTCTTTTTTAAGATGGCGTCGCAACCAGAAACTGAAT
This sequence comes from uncultured Thermodesulfobacteriota bacterium, assembly GCA_964473235.1. Taxonomy (GTDB): domain Bacteria; phylum Desulfobacterota; class WTBG01; order WTBG01; family WTBG01; genus CAYYOQ01. The sequence continues at coordinate 3,617 of CAYYOQ010000196.1, forward strand.
GTATACCCTCATTACACTATGAGCTCCTGTAAACACGAAGTCTTAACGCTGGTACCGATCAAGGGCAACAAGCTGCGCTGCCGGCATTGTCATCTTACTATTACTGAAGATGAGCTTGGAAGCAACTGCTGCCCGGAATGTCTCGAGGTCCATAAGATAAGGCGAAGAGATTTTGAAAAAATCATTGCAGCGGACAGCGGAACTATCCGCTATTGCTGTGAACTCTGCGGGATGATTATCGACTGTTAGGAGCTGCATCCGTCCACCAATACCATACTTATCCGAGGTAGCACAAAACGGGGATCCTATTTCCTCCCCAAACACCAGATGAGTAATAACATTTATGACTGTTTTTCAAGCAAAAACTGAGAGCAGGCTCATTGATTATCTCAAGGATAGTGGATACACACGAACCAAGATCAAGCAGCTGTTGAGACACAGGGCCATTGAGGTAAATGGGGAGGTGGTAAAGAACCTCGACCATCTTTTACGGAAGGGGGATACGATTTCGGTCAGGAAAGACAAGAAAGAACCAAAGATGGTCCCGTCACTGGGGATCAAGGTCGTGTATGAGGACGATGCGGTCATCGTCACAGAAAAACCCGCCGGCGTGCTGACCATCGCCTCTGAGACAGAAAAGACCAAGACCGTCTATTACCAATTGAATGAATTCCTCACGCAGCGGGCTCCCGGGGCACGGGAGAGGATATTCATCGTCCATCGGCTGGACCGGGACACCTCAGGCCTGATGGTGTTCGCAAAGAACGAGGCAGTGAAACGGATACTCCAGGGTAGCTGGAAAAAGGTTGAGAAACGATATTATGCTGTCGTTGAGGGCACGCCCGAGAGGAAAGAGGGCGAGATCGAGAGCCGCTTAAGTGAGACGAAATCGCTCAAGGTTTACAGCGACCGCCATTCGGATGAGGCAAAACGTGCTAAAACAAAATACCGAGTCCTCAAACAGAGCCGGGAGTATGCCCTGCTCGATATACTCCTTGAAACCGGACGGAAGAACCAGATACGCGTCCATCTTGCGGACATCGGCCATCCCGTAGCCGGTGATAAAAAATACGGGGCACGAACCGACCCGATCAGGCGTCTCGGACTGCATGCATATCTTCTCTCGTTCACCCACCCCGTGACCGGGAAACCCATGCGTTTCGAGAGTACAATGCAGAACAGGTTTGGTATGATTGCGATGAGATGAGGAAACGTGGTTGCATTGAACAGATGTGTTAATCTACTCAGGTGGGCTGGAAGCTATCTTTTGCAATTTTAAATGTGGCCTCGTTTGCTTCGAAGGAAGCAGAAAAACTAGTATGGTGTCCCCG
>CAYYOQ010000197.1:0-4945 GCA_964473235.1 uncultured Thermodesulfobacteriota bacterium
TTTACAGTGTACTACTATGGTTTTAGACTTGCAACTGTCTCGTACGCCTTGCTGAGTGTCTCTTCCAGTTTGTGCATTTCCTTTCCTCCCGCCTGTGCCAGATCTGCCTTTCCTCCCCCACTTCCTCCGATACCTTTTGCAATTTCCTGGATGATTTTGCCCGCGTGGAATTGAGGGATCAAATCCTGCGTTACTACTACCATTAAGAGAGCCTTGTCCTCGCCCTTGCTTCCTAGAATGATAATTGCAGACTTGAGCTGATCCTTGATGCGGTCTGCATACTCCCGTAAGGCTTTGGGGGTGTTGGCATCAACGCAGGCGGCAAGGACTTTCACACCCCCGATCTCTCGCACCTGACTGAGCAGGGTATCTGATGCCCTGCTCAACAGGGAGCTCTTGAGGGTGTCGACTTCTTTTTGCAGTTTCTTATGCTCTTCGAAGGTCTTGAGTACCTTAGCTACTACTTCCTCAGTCGGTGCTTTAAAGAGGTAGCTCAGCTCGGAGAGTATTTTTTCTTCTCTTTTAATCCATTGGAATGCCCCTTCACCGGTGAGCGCCTCGATTCTTCTTACCCCCGCGGCAACGCTGCTTTCTCCCCGCAGTTTGAATACGCCGATATTCCCTGTACGGTTGGTGTGGGTACCACCGCAGAGCTCCCTGCTAATGGTTCCAATGCTGACCAGCCGAACCTGCTCACTGTACTTTTCTCCAAAGAACGCCAGTGCACCCATGCGTATGGCTTCCTGGTGGGGGACGATGCGTGTCTCTACAGGGAGGTTTAAACGAATAAACCGATTCACCAGGGCTTCTACCTGATCAAGTTCTTCGCTGCTCATGGCGGCATAGTGGGTAAAGTCGAAGCGAAACCTCTCGGGGGTTACCAGGGAGCCCGATTGCTTTACGTGGTCTCCCAGAACCCGTCTCAATGCAGCCTGGAGGAGGTGGGTAGCGGTGTGGTTCAGTGCGGTAGAGGTGCGTTTATCACGATCTACCGTCAGGGTAACCAGCTCTCCCTTTTTTAAGGTACCTTTGGTGATGGTTCCACGGTGAATGGTAATTTCCGGCAGGGGTTTAAGGGTATCATGTATTTCAACCACGACCTCTTTGCCTTCGATGACTCCCGTATCCCCTACCTGTCCGCCTGATTCACCGTAGAAGGGGGTGTGTTCAGTGAGCACCATGATTTCGTTACCTTCAGTAGCTGAGGGGACTTCCCTGCCTTCTTTAAGGAGGGTAAGCACAGGGGAAGGTACTTCGATCTCCTCATAGCCCACAAAAATAGTGTGCTTCCCGCTTAAAGACAATTGTCTAAAAATTTCATCTACCTCTTTTTCTCCTGATCCTTTCCACGCGTCGCGAGCCCTTTTTCGCTGTACTTCCATAGCCCTGTTGAATCCGGTTTCATCGATGGTAAATCCATCTTCACCAGCGATATCGGCAGTGAGATCTATAGGAAACCCATAGGTGTCGTAGAGTTTAAAGATAAACTCTCCCGGTATCTGCTTCAGACCTTTCGCCTTTAGCTGCTCGATGGTCTCACCCACTATTTTGAGTCCACTGTCTAAGGTTTCTGAAAAGCGTTCCTCCTCTGCCTGCACCACTTTCGCCACATGGGTGTGGGAGTCGAGAAGCTCTGGGTAGTGATCACTCATCACCTGGGCTACCACCATGCAGCTAGAGTAGAGAAAGGGGGTATCCAGTTTCAGCTTTTTACCGTGGCGTGCAGCTCGGCGGATAATGCGACGCAGCACATAGCCTCTGCCCTCATTGGAGGGAAGTACCCCATCGCTGATCAGGAAGGTAATGGCACGCAGGTGGTCTGCGATTACCCGGATGGAAGTGTCAGTGATCTTATTCCTTCCATAAGGACTATTACTTATTTCTTCAATCCGTTGGATGAGCGGTTGAAAGAGATCGGTTTCATAGTTGCTGGTAACGTTCTGGATAATGGCGGCAACCCTCTCCAAGCCCATGCCGGTGTCAATACAGGGGTTGGGCAGTGGGGACTGTACACCATGTGCATCCCGGTTGTATTGCATAAAAACCAGGTTCCATAGTTCCAGGAATCTATCACATTCACAACCTACCCTGCAGGTAGGTTTCCCGCACCCCACCTTTTCTCCCTGATCGATAATGATTTCAGAGCAGGGACCGCAGGGACCGGTGTCTCCCATCGCCCAAAAATTATCCTTTTCACCTAATTTCACAATTTTTGCTTGGGGCAGGCCAATGTGGGTATGCCAGATGGAATAGGTTTCATCATCATTGTGGTAGATGGAGACCCAGAGTTTTTCCTGAGGCAGTTTCATCTTCATCGTGAGAAATTCCCAGCCCATCTCGATGGCTTCTCGTTTGAAGTAATCTCCAAAGGAGAAGTTGCCGAGCATCTCAAAAAAGGTGTGGTGGCGAGCAGTAACCCCTACATTCTCTAAATCATTATGCTTACCTCCTGCCCTCATACATTTTTGGGAGGAGGTGGCCCGGGTGTAGGGACGTTTTTCTTCTCCGGTGAAAACATTCTTGAATTGTACCATGCCCGCATTGGTGAAGAGAAGGGTAGGGTCTTGAGAGGGGATGAGTGAAGCACTGGGCGCAATGGTGTGTCCCTTGCACTCAAAGTAGTGTAAAAACTGTTTCCTAATTTCGCTCGCGGTCATCATGGTACTGGCATCGCACTCCTGAGAGATTCACTCGATAAACCCCTCAGAGGGTTTAATTACCGAAAACACAATATCCCAGCAAAACCCTTTTCTTCTCAGATAGTTGATGGCCCTCTTCTTTAGTGATCTGTCCGTCAGTGAATGGTGGTGAAACTTAGCATCAAGGGCACGGCGCGCTATCTGGGTTAGATCATAGTTTTTTTTAAGCTCGGCAATAGTATGGATGATCACCTCTCGAGAGATACCCTTGATGACTAAGGCCTCCTCGATACGTTTGGTACCCCAGTGTTTGTGTTCTAAGGAGGAGCGTGCAAACCAGTGCGCATATTCACGATCGTTAAGGTAGCCTAGCTCCTCAACTCTGGCGAGGGTGTGCGTGATGGTGAGAGGGGAGAAGTTATTTTCTTTAAGCTTTCTCCTCACCTCTTCCACACTACGGGGGCGGTACGATAAGAAACGGAAGGCAAGGTTCTTTGCCTCCTCAATTTCACTTTTCCCCTGCGTACTTTTCTCCCTTTTTTTCTTTCGTGGAGATACCAAGGTGTTCTTTTATTTTCTTTTCGATTTCAGCTGCTACTTTGGGATTTTCTTTTAAAAAGTTCTTAGCATTATCTCTGCCCTGTCCCATTCGTTCCCCCTGGTAGGAGAACCAGGTACCACTCTTTTCGATGATGGAGGAGGCGTTACCAAGGTCAATCAGTTCACCCTCCTTTGAAATACCTTCGCCATAGATGATGTCAAACTGTGCCTCTTTAAAAGGCGGTGCCAGTTTGTTTTTCACTATCTTCACTTTGGTTCTCACCCCGTATACGCCCTCTTCGTTCTTTAATGATTCCACTCTTCTGATATCTAACCTGATCGAGGCGTAGAATTTCAAGGCGTTGCCTCCGGTAGTAGTTTCGGGATTGCCGAACATTACCCCGATCTTCATTCTGATTTGATTGGTAAAAATCATAGAGGTTTTTGACTTGTTAATGGCTGAGGCTAACTTCCGCAGCGCCTGTGACATCAGTCGTGCCTGCAGCCCCATGTGGGCATCGCCCATCTCCCCCTCAATTTCAGCCCGTGGAACGAGGGCGGCGACTGAATCAATCACCACCACATCAATCGCGCCACTCCTCACCAACACTTCCGCAATCTCCAGCGCCTGTTCGCCGGTATCAGGCTGTGAGACCAGTAAGTCATCGGTTTTGACACCAAGCTTTTGGGCGTAGGCGATGTCAACTGCGTGCTCGGCATCGATGAAGGCTGCTACCCCGCCGCTCTTTTGGGCTTCCGCGATGATTTGCAGGGTGAGAGTGGTTTTCCCCGATGAATCGGGCCCGTAAATTTCGGTTACTCTCCCCCGCGGAACACCACCTATGCCCAAGGCACCATCGAGACTGATAGATCCGGTTGAGATGATCGGGATATCGGGAATGGTGTATTCCCCTCCTAACCTCATGATGGAGCCTTTGCCAAACTGTTTTTCAATCTGGGTTACTGCACTATCAATCGCTTTCTTTTTGCTGTTGTCTGGTACCATGGGTTCCCCCTCAAAAGTAGTGGGTGGCAGTGGACTACTACCACTCATTGGTGGAGTGAAAACGTGTGAAGTTTGGTATAGAGTGCCCCGCCTGGGGTGAGGTCACTTTTAAAGAGCACTATTTCCCGTGCCTTGCAGGTTCCACACTCATGATTTTTATGCTGTGCGAGTTTCTCTGCCAGCTCCTTTTTCCCCTTGGGAGAGCGCACTCTCCCCAAGGTGAGGTGGGGAGAGAAGGGTCGAGTTTCTTCTTTAAATCCTATGGTGGCTAATTTCTTTTCAAGGGACTGCTGGAGTGCACTTACGTTACCGCTCGCATCGTGAGCACCCACCCAGATTACCTTGGGATTGTGCTCGTTGGGAAAGGCACCTAGGGAGCCCACCGCGAGGTTAAAAGGGGAAATGGCGGAGGCACACTGGACGATGAGGTGAGAGATTTCGGGGATTTTTTCTTCACACACCTTGCCTAAAAATTTTAAGGTGAGGTGAATTCCCTCTGACCTCACCCAGCGTACATCGATCGCAGGTGAGGTGAGTGCGGTTTGTAATGCTTCAATTTTACCCTTGAGCAGAGGGGGTAACTCGAGCGCGATAAATGATCTAATCTGAGACATCGTTACTTTTTATGTGTTTTCCTGTGAATGAAGAACGCGGTGAACGTTACCATTAGATATCATAGCCCTCTCGTCTTGTCAAACTGAACTGAAGGGAGTTACTGTGCGATCAGCTGTTTCCTGAGGATGTCGAGGGCGTACTGAGA
>CAYYOQ010000198.1:0-4934 GCA_964473235.1 uncultured Thermodesulfobacteriota bacterium
TATCAGTCAAGGCCAGGGTCGGCGGAGAATTGCAGGAGGTTAAGTTTACGGAGGGAGACCGTGTGAAGAAGGGCGAGCTGTTGTTTATTATTGATCCGCGTCCCTACGAAGCTGCGGTAAGGCAGGCTGAAGCGACCTTGGCACGAGACTCGTATCAGGAGAAGAATGCTGCGGCTCAGGCGCAAAGATATGCCTCTCTGCTTAAGGAGGGTGTGACCAACAGAGAGCAGTATGATCAGATGCAAAGCACCGCGGATGCACTCGCTGCTTCGGTCAGGGCTGACCAGGCAGCGCTTGACCATGCACGGCTGGAACTTGAGTACTGCTTCATCAGATCGCCGATTGACGGTAGTACGGGGAACCTTATAGTGCACCAGGGCAATATTATCAAAGCAAATGATACAGACTCACTGGTGGTCATTCACCAGATCATCCCGGTCTATGTTTCTTTTTCTGTCCCTGAAAAGGAGCTGCCCGCAATCAAAACACACATGACCACTGGAAAGCTTCCGGTTGAAGTGCGCATTCCAGAAGGCGATGCTGCACCGGTCAGTGGAGATCTGTCATTTATCAATAATGCAGTCGACACCGATACCGGTACCATCATGCTTAAAGCACTTTTCCCCAACACTGATACCAGGCTCTGGCCCGGCCAGTTTGTTAATGTGACACTCACCGTAGCCCAGCAGCCAGATGCGGTTACGGTTCCTTCCCAGGCGGTACTGACCGGGCAGTCAGGCCCCTATGTCTTTGTAATCACACCTGATCATACGGCAGAACTCAGGATGGTTACATCGGGCATTGCCCACGCAGGAGAAGTGGTGATTGACAAGGGTTTGCAGTCCGGAGAAACAGTGGTTACAGATGGGCAGCTTCAGCTTTCGCCGGGCGCAGCAGTGGAGATAAAAAATACCCCCGTACCAGAGGACGGAGGCAGATGAGTATTGCTGAGATTTTTATCCGCAGACCGGTCATGACCATGCTGGTGATGCTGTCATTTCTGATTTTTGGTATTACCGCTTATCTGCGACTGCCGGTGAGTGATCTTCCTAATGTGGATATGCCCACGATTCTGGTCAGTGCATCGCTTCCCGGTGCCAATCCCGATACCATGGCATCCGCAGTGGCAACCCCTCTAGAGCGAGAGTTCTCCACCATAGCCGGGCTTGACTCCATGAACTCAATCAACGCCCAGGGCATCACCCAGCTCACCCTCCAGTTTACCTTGAACAGAAACATTGATGCTGCCGCCCAGGACGTTCAGGCCGCAATTTCCAGAGCTGAAAATCAGCTTCCCACTGATATGCCCAGCCCGCCGTCGTATAGAAAGGTTAACCCTGCAGACCAGCCCATTATGTATATAGCGGTCACCTCGCCTGCGCTGCCCCTCTATATGATCCATGAATATGCCGATACCCTCATGTCCCAGCAAATCTCCATGGTGAGCGGTGTTGCCCAGGTGCAGATTTTCGGGGCACAGAAATACGCGGTGCGTACCCAACTGGACCCTCTCGCGCTGGCAACTAGAAAAATCGGGATTGACGAGGCTGCGGAAGCGATCCGACAGGCGAATGTCAAGCTCCCGCTGGGGAGTTTCAATGGACGCTATCAGTCCTTTATTGTGCAGGACAACGGCCAACTGCTGAATGCTGCAGCATACCTGCCAGTGATGATTGCCTGGCGTAATGGTGCACCGGTGAGGCTTAGTGACGTGGGAAGGGCAATTGATAGTGTGGAAAATGACAAGGTTGCAAGTTGGTATAACACTTCAACCAGCTCATCGCGCGCCGTTATTCTTGCGATTCAACGGCAGCCGGGGAGCAATGCGGTGGCGGTTGTTGAGGGCGTAAAAAAACTGTTTCCCAGATTCAGGGAACAACTCCCCTCATCAGTTGCATTCCATATCCTGTATGACCAGTCTGTATCCATCAAGGATTCGATCCATGATGTCAAGTTTACGCTGGTGCTCACCGTGTCCTTGGTGGTACTGGTGATCTTTCTTTTTTTACGCAACATTACTGCAACGGCGATTCCCAGCGTTGCCCTTCCCCTGTCCATTATAGGAACCTTTGCGGCCATGTACCTTTTTGATTTTAGCGTCGACAACCTTTCTCTGATGGCACTCACCCTGTCGGTCGGGTTTGTGGTAGATGATGCGATTGTGATGCTTGAGAATATTGTACGGCATGTGGAAGAGGGAGAAACAGTGTGGGAGGCTGCGCTTAAAGGTTCTAGGGAGGTCGGGTTTACCATTGTTTCCATGACGGTTTCGCTGGTTGCCGTGTTTATCCCGGTGCTGTTCATGGGTGGGGTGGTGGGAAGGCTTCTGCATGAATTTGCCGTTACCATCAGTATGGCTATTCTGATCTCGGGGTTCGTATCGCTGAGCCTCACCCCCATGCTGTGCAGCCGTTATCTCAGACCGCAGTCTTCAGAGAGACATGGCAGGTTTTACACCCTCATGGAGCGTTATTTTAACAGTATGTTTTATGGCTACCAGAAGAGCCTTGAGGTGGTGCTCAGACACCGTGGAGCTACCATGACTGCCTCGATCATCATTTTAGTGCTCACCGTCTGCCTTTTCATAGTGATCCCCAAGGGGTTTCTACCCTATGAGGACCGGAGCATGATTTTCGGCTTTACCGAGGCTTCCCAGGGAATATCGTTTGACTCAATGGTTGAGCATCAGCAACAGCTTGCAGACATCGTCAGGCAGGAGCCGACCGTAAAACAATTCATGTCAAGCGTCGGTGCAGGAGGACCAAACCTTTCAGGAAATACGGGCCGCATATTTCTTATGCTTGCGCCGCGCAGCTCACGTAGGTTAAGTGTTGATGAGATTGTCCAAAAGCTCCGTCCCCGGCTTGCCACAGTACCAGGGATTCGGGCATTCTTGCAGAATCTTCCCACCGTGCGGATCGGTGGTCAGCTCACCAAAAGCATGTACCAGTTTACCCTGCAGAGCCCCGACCTGGAGGAGCTTTACCGGTATGCCCAGATGCTGGAGTCAAAACTGCAGGAGCTCCCTATACTGCAGGATGTGACGAGCGATCTGATGATTAAAAACCCCCAGGTAAATATTACCATTGACCGGGACAAGGCTCACTCCCTTGGAGTATCCGCTCAACAGATAGAGGATGCGCTGTACTCAGGATTGGGCACCAGGCAGGTCTCAACCATGTATGCACCCAACAACCAGTACAAGGTGATTATTGAACTTGAGCCCCGCTATCAGGCTGACCCTGAGACCTTGTCGTTGCTTTATATCCGTTCGTCACACGGAAGCCTTGTTCCACTGAGCACGGTGGCATCCATTGACCTCAGCACAGGACCGCAGACGATTAATCACCTGGGACAGTTGCCGGCAGTCACCCTGTCATTTAACCTCAGGCCGGAGGTATCATTGGGAGAGGCGGTGGAGGCGGTCAGCAAAACTGCCAAGGCTATCCTCCCTTCAGATATCCACACCAGTTTCCAGGGCACGGCACAGGCGTTTCAGGCATCGGTACGGAACATGGGGATGCTTCTTTTCTTTGCCATACTGGTGATTTATATCGTGCTGGGCATTCTCTATGAAAGCTATGTTCATCCGCTCACCATCCTCTCAGGACTTCCTTCGGCAGCATTTGGGGCGCTGCTGACGCTTATGCTTTTCAGAATCGATCTCAACATTTATGGTTTTGTCGGCATCATCATGCTTCTGGGCATTGTAAAGAAAAACGCTATTATGATGATAGATTTTGCCCTTGAGCGGCAGCGGCACCAGGGGAAAAATCCACACGATGCCATATATGAAGGGTGTCTGGTGCGATTCCGTCCCATCATGATGACCACCATGGCAGCCCTGATGGGGAGCCTGCCCATCGCCCTTGGCTTTGGTGCAGGTGCAGAGGCACGAAGGCCGCTGGGGCTTGCCGTTGCGGGCGGTCTGCTTTTTTCACAGCTCATTACCCTCTACATTACCCCCGTGTACTTCACCTATCTTGATTCACTCCATCGTTCGATCAGAAGACTTACGACTTTCCGGTCACAAAGATGAAAGGCACATTTGTTATGAAGTGCCTTTAGTTACACGCGGGCTGCAATTCTGGAAAACATCATACTGCACATCATGGCAATCAAGAACAGGGTGCAGTGTGACGATTACCGACAGCCTATTCCCTCTCTTTTATATGGTAACCACATCTTACGAATAGGACAGATTTACCTATATGGTGGTGTATGATATATATTTTTAATGCTGATAGTTCACTAAGGTCTGGTGTAAGTGTTTTCGCTGATGAAATTATCATATATGTGAAACAGGCTGCTAAGTCACACCATTTCATGCCGTATACTTTACCCCGAGCTGCATCTATGATATAGAAGGAGTGCAGTTTCATAGAAATACACAAGGAATCTGGTGATGGCAAAAAGATTGACCTACATGCTTTTAATAACTCTTTTATTGAGTAGTTTCATCATCCGGGAAGGGTGGGCCCGGGAGAGGTTAATCCCTTTTCAGAGAGAGGGAAAGTGGGGTTATAAAGATGCCCGGGGGAAAGAGGTAATGAGCCCTCAATTTATTATCGCACAAGACTTTTCTCCCCAGGGGATTGCAGCCGTTGTTGATGAGAGGGGCTGGGCTTATATTGATACTAGGGGAAAAGTGGTTATCAGACCCTTTATATTTGATAATGGACCTGATTATTTTCGTGAGGGGTTAGCACGGTTTACTGATAATGATAAATTTGGCTTTTTTGATGAGAAGGGCAGGGTAGTTATAAAACCTCAATTTGATTTCGCATACCCATTTAGTGAAGGACTTGCTGCGGTATGCAACGGGTGTAAAGAGGAACTGGAGGGTGAACATAGAGTCATAAAGGAGGGGAAGTGGGGATATGTCTAATGGATTTTCATTTCAATACCCCAAGGCAGGTATTTGTTTATCTATC
>CAYYOQ010000199.1:0-4933 GCA_964473235.1 uncultured Thermodesulfobacteriota bacterium
GCTCCTTCGAAATGACAGCTGATGTAATGTGTGAGGGTTTTCGTTCAGGCTCTAACTATCTAAGAGCCAAGAGAAATCGTTAGTAAAAATCATGTCGGGACTCTAACCAATAAAATCATAATTGTCAAGGATTCTTAAAACCTGAAATAAAGGGAATAATCATTTACTTTAATACACCACTTTCAGCTTTTGGCCTGGGTGTAGTTGAGGAGCAATTTCCAAACCATTCAAAAAAGCAATCTCCTTTGCCTTTTTACTACTGCCCATCGCTTTGAGCGCAATTGCTTCCAAGGTGTCACCCTCCTCAACTGTATAAATCTTAATGCGACGAATCTGATCTTTAGGACCATAGGCCAAGCCATCGAGATGTGATTTATACTCATCAGCAAGGAGCATACCTTTAGCGTTTCCACTTGACCTGTCCTGCCCGGTGAGTGCGCCCTGCATTGCAAATACTATCTTTGCATCAGCCTCCGTGCGGTGAATTCTATCAAAGATATCCGGGTGAGTGGATAAGTATCGGCCATACCCTGCGGGTCCCTGCACAAGTTCTGCGAGATCACGCTGAAGTTGAGACATCTGCAACGGGTCATACCCCGCCCTATACATATACTCAACTGCCTGGGAGTCGGCGAGATGCTCCTTTTCCCTCCCGTACCCCAGCATGACCGCATCAAACAGCAGGTTACCGGCAACAGCGAGCTCACGCGTGGTGGGACTCACTGCCATCCCCGCAAGGGCTACGATCTGGAACCAGGTTTGCTGAGAGATAAGGTTAGCACTGTCTCGCCCCACTACATGTCCAACCTCGTGCCCCAGCACCCCCGCCAGCTCCGCCTCACTGTTTATCAACGCCAGCATCCCCCGGGTAATGTAGATGTATCCTCCAGGAAGTGCAAATGCATTGATATCTTCACTATCTAAAACCTTAAAATAGTACTCAATGTCTTTCCTACGGCAGGCACTCACCAACTTCTGCCCTACCCTGGTGATATACTCTTGCAGTACAGGATCATCATAGTATCCAAACTGCTGTAGCACAAAAGGATCAGATCGTCTCCCAATCGCAATCTCCTTCCCTTCGCTGATAATCATGAACTCTTTTTCCAAGGTAACAGGGTGTACCGCACAACCGGTCATATACCAAAGACTGATAGGCAGCAAAGCACTAAAAATAATCTTTTTCACTGGCACCTCCCTAAAAAAAACTTTGAAACACCTCATTAGAAAGAAGGATCCCTCGGGAAGTAAGCCTGATAGTATCGTGGGTTACCTCTACGAGATCCGCCTCAACTAAATGTGAAATAACTTCTGCATAGAGCTCATGGAGCGATATATTAAAATGCATTTCAAGGTTGTTCAGGTGTATGCCCTTCAACCTTCGTAAGCCCAAAAAGAGCGACTCTTTAAGGGCCTCTTCCCTGGTTAATAGCTCCTCACCAGCTATGACCGTCTGACCACTCACCACTCTATCCATGTAGAGATGGGGATCAGCACTATTCCACCACCTCATCCCCCAAGAGCCATTCAGATCTTTATAAGAGTGGGCACCAGCCCCCAGCCCCATATAGGGCTCTCTCATCCAATATTTTTGGTTGTGTTTTGCATGGTAGCCGGGCAGGGCAAAATTAGAAATTTCATAGTGATCATAACCGGCATCCGCCAGCATCCCACAGATCATTTTATACATCTCCACTTCCTCTTCCTCTGCAGGTAAGACGATCGCTCCCTCCTGAAGCTGGTGGAAAAAGGTGGTGTCAGGTTCAATGGTGAGATTATAGACAGCAATGTGCTCAGGCGTGAGTGCTAACACCTTTTCAAGATCATCTACTAACTCAGAAGTTTCCTGCGTGGGGACGCCGAAAATAAGGTCAACGCCCAGATTATGAAAGCCTGCTTCCCTTGCCAGATAAAATGTCTCGAGTGCATCCTGCGAGGAATGAACACGCCCCAGTACCCGAAGTAATCTATCGTGGAGAGACTGAAATCCTATAGTGAGTCGGTTTACACCGCTCTTTAAAAACCCTTGTAACTTCTCGGTAGTGAGAGAAGCAGGATTAGCTTCAAGAGTTATTTCCACCCCATCTGAAAAGACAAAAATGGTACCGAGGGTATCCAGTACCTTTTCCACCGAACCGGGAGAAAGGAGTGAGGGGGTCCCCCCCCCGAAATAGACTGTATCCACTACTTTATAGTGAGAAAATCGTTCCCCTGCAATCAACCTCATCTCTGAAAGAAGGGCAGTAATATACTCACTCTCTGGAAGGTGAGAGATAACAGTTGAATTGAAATTACAATAGGGACATTTACGGATACAAAAGGGGATATGTATATATACACCTAGTGGGAACATAATAACGTTTGAAAATTAAGTGATGTGCCTATTTTTAACATATTCAAGCTGTTTGTCAAGTAGCGGAAACTAAAAGTATTTAAAGAAAAAAAACCGTTATGATTGACATCTATATTATTTTCACCTAGAATTACCCCTAAAGATATGCGATGTGGGATCTGTGATAAAAAATCAATTCCTTTATACCATATCGCAGATCTCACATCACCCATTAGTTAGTTTCATCAGATTCCGATATTCAAATTTAGAGTTGCTGCACCTAATAGAAAGGGGGGAATACCATGTCTATCAGGGAAAATAAACTATTCAAGGGAGTGAGCCAGGACTTCATGGATCAAATCAATACCATTGCGGTCAAGGAATCCCATGAACAGGGGGTGTCTCTGTTCAGAACAGGTGACCCCGCACACAATTTCTATATACTCCACGAGGGAAGGATTTGTATCTGTGCTGAAGATAAGGGATATGAGGTCTCTTTCGTGCACATCCCTGGAGATTTTTTTGGCTGGTCGAGTTTACTTGATCGCACTTCCTATTCTGCATCTGCAGAATGTGTCATCCCAAGCACGGTAGTCAAGATTGAAAAGAAACAATTAAATGCTGTGCTGAAGAAAGACCCGGCAAACGGACTTGTTTTTTATAAGAATTTCGCGGAGGTCATCGGAGGGCGTTTTATCGACAGCAACCATGTAAAAGATTGGTTCCCCTCGATTGAAACGTAATCCCACCGCTACTCTCAAGAGAACAAAGTAGAGATCCTTACCCCGACCTCCTGCGCAAGAGTGAGATTACATGCTTCTCCAGTGTTCTAACTCATTTCTGTTTCAGTCTTCAGTCGATCTACCGCCGGCTCATGATAGAGCACATCATTGTTATAGAGTTCCTGTATCTTTTCCCTGCGGTAGCCCAAAACCTCTGTGAGCACTTCTTCTGTGTGCTCACCCAGAAGAGGTGCGTGTCCTCTTATCCCCACCGGAGTTTCTGACATCTTAAGGGGGCTTCCGTACATTTTAACTTTACCAAAGAAAGGTTGCTCTACCTCCACTAACATCTCTCTCGCCACGATGTGCGGATCCCTGTCTGCAAGTTCCTTGATGGAGCGTACACGGAAGCAAGGACACTCATTCTCTTCAAGCTTTCGTTCTGCTTCCTCTACAGAATCCTGAGACATCACCCACTCCTCCACCACCTTATGAATAAAGGGGGCATTTTCCTCCGTACAGCGTGTAGACACAGTCGCTGCCCGAGGATCTTTCCTTAGCCACTCATAGCCTTTCCCCATGGTGTTAACGATGGCTTCCCAACGCGGCTGGGTTAAAGAGGCAATGGTGATGTAACCGTTCTTACCCTTGTAGATGCCATAGGGTGCATACCCGGGGTGGTGGCGCCCGATCTTTGGAGGTTCAACGGGTTTCCCAATAGCGCTACTCAGCAGATACCAGGGGAGGGTGTTTTCATGGAGGGAAAAGAGGCAGTCCATCATGGAAATATCAATATTTTGTCCTCTCCCCGTTTTTTCCCTGTTGTAAAGTGCCCCACAAATGGCAACGACGGAGTGAACTGAGGCAGTCATATCGCCGATCGATACCGGTGCAATCTGAGGACTTATATTCTGGTCTGTCCAGCCACTAGCCCCTTGGGCAATCATATCATAACCCGGCTTGTGGGAATAAGGTCCCCAGTGGCCAAAACACGAGATCGAGCAATAGATGATATCCTCTTTAATCTGCCTCACCGACTCATAATCAAGTTTCAAGCGGTCCATCACCCCAGGGGCAAAGTTTTCAATCAGCACATCACTCGCTTTGATCAGCTCATGAATCAACTCTTTCCCTCTGGGGTGTTTCAAATTTACACAGATACTTTTCTTCCCCCGGTTACAATTGATATTGTATGAACTCTGGGTAACTCCATTATGAGTTTGAATCAGAGGGAGATGCCTCTCATTAGTACCCTCTTTATATTTTTCTACCTTGATAATATATGCTCCCATATCAGACAGCATCCGTGTCGCAAAAGGACCGGCTAAAACCCAGGTAAAATCCAATATGGTAACTCCGTGTAAGGGCCCAGATTTAAATTGATCCATAATCAACCTCCCAAAGTAAGTTATTCATCAGGTCACTCTACTTAAAAAATCAACTCTAGTATATATAACACTTTTCAGTATCAACTGAAAAGACATCATTAGCTCATTTTACCTTTCTATAGCCTGAGTAAAAGATTTTACTAGAGGCTTATGAAACAATAGGTTTATCGCAGTACTACAAAGTTTTTGGTGGGATTTACTGACAAGAGAGAATAAGAAACGAAGAAAGTGGTCATGGAAAGTATTGAAGTATTTGAAACTACATAAATAATTATCAAACTACTCCCTATCGTCTACCTAGCTTCCTCGAGAGAGCCCTCATCTCAACAAGGGCTTTTCCCCACACTATGTTACCCTAGCGTTAAAAAGGATATAGAAAGTTTCTTAATAACCCCCCTCTCTATTAAATGGTGAGATGCTATTGAAACCCTAATGATTCGCAGCCCCTGTAGCTTGAGGCAGGCACCAAACCACAAAAACGTTAACTACAC
>CAYYOQ010000200.1:0-4927 GCA_964473235.1 uncultured Thermodesulfobacteriota bacterium
TGATGCAATCACGAGTTAATATGTAATTACTTTAATGAAACGTTGTACTAGTATCACTCCAATCATCTAGGTTAGCACTACAATCTGACGCATCTTCATACATGGAGTTAACTACGGCTATTTGAGCAAACCGGTTAACAACAGGGACATCATCTGAAATACGCTAAAGGCCACTTGATGAGTCTATATTCCCCTGCCACCTATTGTGACGGTAAACCCAAATACCTTTTTCCCGCCATCACTTTCAAGGATGCGTCAGTCCTATTACAGAAACTTATATTTAATACATTCCACCACCAGGTGGCATAGCAGGTATTGTTGGTTTCTCTTTGGGTTTCTCAGCAACCAGGGCTTCGGTGGTAATCAGTAGTGACGCAACGCTGGCAGCATTCTGAACAGCACATCTCACCACTTTGGTGGGATCGATAATACCAGCTTTCACCAGATCCTCATACTGTTCAGTTTGCGCATTAAAGCCATAGGCACCTTTTTCATTCTTTACCTTGTCTACCACAATGGAACCATCAAAACCGGTATTTTGAGCAATCCATCTCAGGGGCTCTTCTAAGGCCCTCTTGATGAGATTGACTCCCAGCTGTTGTTCTCCTTCTAACTGCAGCTTCTCCAGGGCAGGGATGGTTCTCACCAGCGCAACGCCGCCTCCTGCAACAATGCCTTCCTCGACAGCTGCTCTGGTAGCGTGGAGCGCATCCTCAACCCGGGCCTTCTTCTCCTTCATCTCGGTCTCAGTAGCAGCTCCAACATTGATTATTGCAACTCCACCGACGATCTTTGCCAACCGCTCCTGCAGCTTCTCACGGTCATAGTCAGAAGTGGTCTCCTCGATCTGGGCTCTGATCTGTTTGACTCTTCCTTCGATGTCGGCTTTCTTTCCTGCCCCTTCCACTATCGTGGTGTTATCTTTGTCGATAGTGACTCTCTTAGCTTGACCCAGATCCTCCATTTTAATATTTTCTAGCTTGATTCCCAGGTCCTCAGCAATCATTCTACCACCGGTCAAGGTTGCAATATCTTCCAACATCGCCTTCCTTCTGTCACCAAAACCAGGGGCTTTCACTGCAGCGCATTTGAGGTTTCCTCTTAGTTTATTGACCACTAAGGTTGCCAGGGCTTCACCTTCTATATCTTCAGCAATGATGATAAAAGGCTTTCCACTGCGCGCAATCTGTTCCAAAATGGGAAGCAAGTCTTTCATATTGCTGATCTTTTTCTCGTGAAGGAGAATGTAGGCGTCTTCCAGTACACACTCCATCCTCTCAGCATCAGTTACGAAATAGGGGGAAAGGTAACCACGGTCAAACTGCATACCTTCTACGATGTCCAGCGTCGTCTCCATTCCCTTTGCTTCTTCTACGGTGATAACTCCTTCTTTTCCCACCTTATCCATGGCTTCAGCGATGATTTTGCCAATGGCCTCATCGTTATTGGCAGAGATAGTTCCCACTTGTGCGATTTCTTTTTGGTTCTTTGTTTCCTTGCTCTGTTTCTTCAGCTCATCTACTATCACTTCAACTGCCTTATCAATACCTCTTTTAATTTCCATTGGGTTATTACCTGCGGTAACCAGTTTGACGCCCTCACGGTAGATTGCCTGAGCTAGGACGGTTGCAGTGGTGGTACCGTCACCAGCTACATCACTGGTCTTGCTGGCAACCTCTTTTACCATCTGGGCGCCCATATTCTCAAATTTATCTTCTAGCTCTATTTCCTTTGCAACGGTAACCCCATCTTTGGTTATGGTAGGTGAACCGAAGCTCTTTTCTAATATAACGTTTCGCCCCTTAGGCCCGAGAGTTACCCTCACCACATTAGCTAGGGTATTAATACCCCTTAAAATAGCGGCACGTCCATCTTGATCGAATTTTATTTCTTTTGCCATGTGTTGATCCCTCCTCCTCTAATTTAGTTATTTTTCAATTATTCCCAGAACATCTTCTTCCCGCATGATTAGGTGTTCAACTCCATCAATCTTTACCTCAGTGCCAGCATATTTACCGAAAAGAATCCTGTCACCCGCTTTGACTTCCAGAGGCTGCTTTTTACCATTCTCTAAAATCTTTCCTTTGCCTACCGCTATCACCTCGCCTTCCATGGGTTTCTCCTTGGCAGTATCGGGAATGATAATCCCTCCTTTGGTTTTTTCTTCTTCTTCAATACGTTTCACTATGATTCGATCTTGTAGTGGTCTGATCTTCATCTTTCTTCACCTCCTTAATTATTTATAGATAGGCTTCAAAAAACCTTATTGACCCCAATTAATTGTAATTCATGCTATTAGAGCCTATTACATTGTGAATTCACCAATTTTTAAGACTGCATAGTACTTGTTGATAAATAAACACTTTTAGGTAATTTTTACAACTAAGAAGGGACATTAAGCCAATTTTTATATGGGGATTAAAGGGGATGCTTTCCTTTGTTAATTCATTCTTTAATTCATCTAGGATCTCTTTTATCTGGAGAATCTCCTCCATGCCTGAAATCATGGGAAAGAGCACTTTTATCTCACCAAAGGCACTGGCTCTTAGTATTGCCCTGAGTTGAGTTTTAAAGATATTCACCTCTTTTAAGCATAATCTGATTGCTCTTAACCCCATAATAGGGTTCATTTCATCTGCTAAATCAATGTGAGAGAGAAATTTATCACCACCAAGATCAATGGTTCTGATGGTGACTGGGTGGGGAAAAATCTTTTTAATCACCTTTTTATAGATATTAAAGTGCTCCTCCTCGCTGGGCAGTTCTTTCCGGTTGAGATAGAGAAACTCAGTGCGATAGAGACCGATACCTTCAGCTCCGTACTCTAGAACAGAGGGGAGTTACTCAACGAGCTCGATGTTTGCTAATAATTTGACATGAAATCCGTCTGGTGTTTCTGCTGGAAGATCTTTATGTTTAAAGAGTTCTTTCCCCAGCAAGTCATATTTTTGCTTTTTTTTATAATATTTTTGTAAAGTTTTAGCTGTTGGCCTTATGATCACTACCCCAAGGGTACCATCAACAATAATGGTATCCCCACTTTTTATCTCTTTAGTAACCTTTTTTAGGCCAACCACTGAGGGAATTTTCAATGCCCGTGCCATAATGGCAGTATGAGAGGTTTTCCCTCCCACATTAGTCACAAATCCCATCACCACACCCACATCAAGGTTAGCAGTATCTGCTGGGGAGAGATTGTGAGCGACAATGATGGATTTTTCTTTTATTGTTGAAGTAGCTTGTTGCTTTCTTCCCAAGATGTTTGCTACGATACGTTCACCAATGTAGTCGATATCCGTCTTTCTCTCCTTCAAGTATTCATCTCCCAAATTATCAAAAATCTTACTTGATCCACGGGTGGTATTTTTAACTGCTGAGGCAGCATCAATCTTTTTCTCTTTGATAGTGGTGATGATATTCTCAATGAGTAGTCTGTCCTCTAAAATAAGTATTTGGGCATCAATAATGTAATATGCTTCTTTATGTTTCATGTGTTCTAACTTTCTTTTCAACTTGAGCAGCTGTTGCTTTGATTTAATAAGAGCTTGTTTGAGTCCTTTAATCTCTTGGTTTATTGCTGCTTCTGTGTTGAGCAGGGTGGCTGATACTTCTATCTCATTGGTATCAAACAGGAAGGTCTTTCCAATAATGATACCAGGTGAAACCCCTATACCCTTAAGTAGGAGATCATTTTTTTTAATTCTATAATTTAGGCTTTCCTCAAGATTATTCACAATCAATCTCTCCAATTCATCTAAGGCTTTATCAGTATCTTTACCACTCCTCTTTTAATGTTGGATCAATCAGAACAGTAATGTTTAGACAGCTATCCCTCAAACCAATATCTTCCATGGAAAGTTTTATCTCTGTTCCATGCTTAACCCGTGGTGGCACACTCAGACCAAACTCTCTCTCAGATCTTATCCTTCCGTATCCTTTACACAGAGGACATATAAAATCATCCCAAAAACCACTTCTACTACATCGAGGGCAGGGCTCTATCACAGGAACCGTAATGGGGAAAAGGCCACCTTCTGCGGCCTCTCTAGAGGAGAGGATGAGATCGAGATAAAGATCTTTCTCTATTCTCTTTTCCTTCCCCCGATCGAAAAAACCTGGTAGGAATCCTGAAAAAAAATCGTCAACGCGGGAGGAAAAGGTATCGATCTCATCAAAAAGGGAAGTCCTCCTCCTCACCAGAGAAGGTACTTCAGTGATGCGAAATGGTGAGCGCTCTCTCGCTAATTCTTCATCATACCTCCTTCTCTTCTCTTCATTTCGCAGGGTTTCATAGGCCTCCTTAATTTTCTTAAACTTTTCTGCACCTTCCCTTGAGCTAGTTACATCGGGATGGTACCTCTTTACTGCCCTGCGATACGCCCTTTTAATCTTGACTAAAGCAGCATCTCTGCTCACACCTAAAATAATGTAGTAATCCTTGGGCATGTTACATCTCCTTTGCCACCAAAGACATTTCCATTATTTAGGAAAAAATCTTATCCTTGCGTTACCTCACTCTTCCTGGGTACCGCCTTCTCCGCTTTAGGAAGGGTTAAAGTCAAAACTCCATCAGCCATCTTAGCAGTTATCTTTCCCTAGTCAGCTATATCAGAGAGGGTAAACTATGGTGATGTATGTAATGAGCAAAAAAGTTTAACCTACTTGCTACTGTCAGCAGTCGTCTTAAGTTTAAATTTTTCGTATGCTTCCGGTAATGTTGAAATTTTCGGCTTTTTGGTTGGCGAGATTCAGTAAGTCACACTTTTTGCCTAAAATGGACACACACAATATATAGACAAAACAAAGGCAGGAGCCATTTCTTACCCCTTTTCAATCTTTTTCAAGAAAGGCTTGAAAAGGTCTATCGGTATAGGAAAGAGCGTGGTCGAGTTCTTCTCAGTTGCTATTTCAGTGAGAGTTTGAAGGT
>CAYYOQ010000201.1:0-4922 GCA_964473235.1 uncultured Thermodesulfobacteriota bacterium
TCCCGTGGTAAAGGCGTGGTAAAAGTGCTCAATCCGCCCTGCCCCGCCCGAGGCGATGACAGGTATTCCTACTGACTCAGAGACTTCTCGGGTGAGTTCCAGATCATATCCATCCTTAGTACCATCTCTATCCATACTGGTGAGGAGAATCTCCCCTGCTCCATAGGACTCAACCCGCCGTGCCCACTCCACCGCATCAAGCCCCGTAGGCTTTCTGCCCCCGTAGGTAAATACTTCCCACACAAGTGATGATTCACTAGCCTCACCACTTACGACAACCCTCTTGGCATCTATTGCCACTACTATACACTGAGTGCCAAATCGCTGGGCAGCACGGTCAAGAAAGTGGATATCTTCTACTGCTGCGGTATTGATTGAAACCTTATCCGCTCCCGCATTGAGGAGATCTCGAACGTCATCAAGCGTTCTGATCCCACCACCCACCGTGAGTGGCATGAAGACCTCGGATGCAGTTCTCTCCACCACCTCTAGTATAATCTTGCGCTTCTCATGGGAGGCAGTGATATCCAAATACACCAGCTCATCTGCCCCCTCAAGGTCATACACTTTTGCGTTCTCCACAGGATCGCCTGCATCCCTCAATTTCACAAAATTAATACCCTTCACCACGCGACCATCCTTCACGTCCAAACAGGGTATTATCCTCTTGGTTAACATGAGCGTTCCTCTATCGCTTCCCACCCACCAGGGCTAACGCATCCCTCACCTCAATACTTCCCTGATAGAGGGCCCTCCCTATGATAATCCCCCCCACACCATCCCCCTCCAGTTCCATGAGCTCTTTGATATGGGTGAGCGTGGTGACACCACCTGAGGCAATGAGAGGAATGGATGTTGACTGTGCCATTTCCCGGATACTCTCGATATTGGGACCACTCAACATCCCATCCCGCTTAATATCGGTAAACACCAGTGCTTCAATTCCTTTGTCTTCTAAACTCTGTACTAAATCTGTTGCTCTTCTCGTGGTAGTCTCCTTCCATCCCTTAATGGCAACGTTGCCATCGCGCGCATCAATGGATACCACTATCTGATGAGGGAATTTTCTACATGCCTCCATGAGCAGTGTGGGATGGAGGTGTACAATCGTCCCCAACACCACCCGACTCACCCCCAGAGAAAGGTAGTGTGCTATCGTCTGGTGATCTCGCATGCCGCCACCGAGCTGTATCGGAATCCTCACCGACTTCAAGATCTGATTAATTGCCTCCTGGTTCTGTGGAGAACCAGAGACCGCCCCCTCAAGGTCTACCACATGCAGCATGGTCGCACCCAGAGATTCCCATTGCTGCGCAACGTCACCAGGGTGAGCCGAAAACTTAGTTTCCCGATTCATCTCACCCTGCTCTAGTCGCACACAGTAACCACCTTTCAAATCTATCGCAGGGATTATCCGCACCCGAATTTCTCCTATTGTATCTTATTAAAATTTCCTAGGAGCTGTAAACCAACCTGCTGACTCTTCTCAGGATGGAATTGGCAGGCAAAGATATTATCTTTCTGGATACTGGAGGTGAACTCAATACCATAGCTGGTGGTGGTAGCTACCACACCCTCTTCTTCAGGAGTAACATAGTAGGAGTGTACAAAATAAAAAAAAGAACCATCCTCAATGCCATGGAAAAGAGGAAGGTCTCGCTTGAGAGAAATTGCATTCCACCCCATATGGGGAACTTTCAACGGTACCGGAGGTACACCACCCACCCGAGGAAAGCGAATTACCCTTCCCTTAATAAGGTTGAGACCGGGCGTTACACCAAATTCTTCACTCTCAGTAAAGAGGATTTGCAATCCCAGGCAAATACCCAGAAATGGCTTCCCCTCGCTCACTGACTTGACAATAGGTGCAATGAGGCCTAGCTTTTCTAGGCTGTGTATACAATCTTTGAAAGCCCCTACCCCTGGAAGGACAACCGCGCGTGCATCTAAAATGTGCTGGGGACTGCTTGTTACTAGAACCGTGCACCCTACCTTCTCCAGCGCTTTTTGTACGCTCCGCAGATTCCCCATCCCATAGTCAACAACCGCTATCACGCATTCCACCCCCTAGAACTTCCCTTTGGTGGACATCACGCCGGTAATTCTCGTATCAATAGCACTTGCCATATCGAGGGCCCGTGCAAAGGCCTTAAAAATTGCCTCAATGATGTGGTGGGCATTATCACCATAGGTCACATTGATGTGCAGGGATACTCCACTGGTACGAGCAAAGGCGCTAAAAAACTCTTTCACTAATTCAATATCAAACTCACCCACCTTCCCACTAGCTAAGGGTGTGTTGAATACCAAATGTGGTCGATTACAAATGTCCAAGACAACTGATCCCAGTGATTCCCCCATAGGGACGTTTGCTTCACCATACCGTTTGATGCCTTTGAAATCACCTAGTGCCTTTTTAATACACTCCCCGAGACAGATACCGATATCCTCAACCGTGTGGTGGAAATCTACACTGGTATCACCTTTCGCTCTCACCGTAAGGTCAAACAACCCATGCTGTGCGAGGAGCTCTAACATGTGATTGAGGAAGGGAATAGAGGTATCAATGGTGCTTTTCCCAGAACCATCAATATCTATCTCCATCGTGATATCCGTCTCCTTGGTCTTTCTCTCTACTTTTGCTCTGCGCATAGTGTTCCTCACCGAGAGGTTTCTACTTAAAAAAATGGTGGAGATGAGGGGATTCGAACCCCCGACCCCTACCTTGCGAATGTAGTGCTCTCCCAGCTGAGCTACATCCCCACACCAGTGTGGTATAAAAATACCTAATTTAGAGCAAATTGTCTAGAGGTTTTCCTCTGCGGTGCGATTTATCACCTACATGCTACAGCTCAGATACCAATGCCTAAGGTAATCATTGCCACCGCTTTTTTATGTATGATGTTACTAAAACGAGTGTACGCTCTCATCTCAACAATTTATTTTTTGTTATATGAAAGCATTTCATTTTTTTATTTAACACTATTTTTCTCTCACAATTTATACGGATGATAAATTATCTATCCACATCTCTCTTTTAAAAAAATATTTTTTTGTTTGAAATCGCGCTTTTAAAATAGAGCATCTTCGCAATCCAGCTGCTATCAAGGGATGACAAAAGTATCATCCCAGTACATGACATACTACATGCTTCCTCTTGATTCATTTTTCTTCCAATTATAAAAATTTTCTCTTGACTAAAATTATTTTAGTGCTACATTATTACTAACGAAGGATTTTTTCTTTGAAAAAAAATTAAAGTTTTTAAAAATAAGATACGAATAATCTATAGGATGAGGTTTTTTAGGGTGTTTAACCTCTACCGAGGTTAAACGGTAAACGCCAACCTGAAGCAAGGAGGGACAAATGGCAGTAAAGAAGGCGAAGAAAAAAGTAGCAATAAAGAAAGCCGCTAAGAAGAAAAAGAAATAAGTTCACGTAAGTGACCGGTTTTCAGCGAAGCCCCATAGTTTACACTACGGGGCTTTTGCTTATTGTGTGCTTAACGCACCACATACCAGGCTGCAAGAAAGAGCATGTTTTGATGACCAAGAATTCCTGGGGTTTCAAATTTCTAACGGAGGAAGTAGTATAGTGCGCACGCTGGCTCACATGATGCACCCCGTATGTCTCCATAAAGATCTGGACAATTTCATGCGGTGTTTTTTGATGAAAGGAGATGGATAGTGCACGGCATGAAGGAATCAGAAAAAGTGCAAGTAAAACAGGAGAACAATGAGAGGTAGTGAAATGGCAGATAGTACCCTACGGCAGGAGGACCGAGGGGTAGTAGCACTTAAACACCAAACAGGGCCATTGGTAGGTTTCCTGGTATAGTGCGCGGGTAAATTTCCTAAACTCCTCCCGAGGAGGTTTCTCCTTTCGAAGAAACGTAAGGACGGTGCGAAGGAAGGTCACATCCTTTATCTTCTTAGTCTTGGTATTCTCTCTGCCGACAATCTTGACTCCGTGAAGTCCTATCTCCTCAAATTCAAAAAGTGCACACGCACCACAGGGCCGATCATCAATGTGGAGGCCAGACCAGATGGATTGTCGTTCCCAAGAAATACATTCCTCGTCAAAGAATCCTCCCTTACCTCTCCCCTCGGTATACACAGAAAGTTGATAAGGTAACATACAGGCGTTGAGATAGGGTTCTTTTGTCCTTTCCTCATTAAAAAGATCTGCCAAACCATGCTGGAAGGTACAAAACCCATCTACATTTGCACATCGTGAATTGAGGATAAAGGCTTCAAGTTCTACATCAGGAACTTCTCGGGCAATCGATGCAATCTCTTCGATGGTGAGATGACGCGGTAAGATAACCCGCGATGCCCCGAGCTCCTGATAAAACTTTACCGTTTCCGAATTAAAGGCGGTACCCGCAGTGCTTATATGAATGGGAATCTCAACTCCCCTCTCCCGTAAACTCACGATAAGTGCGCTATCCCCAATAATTAACCCATCTGCTCCCGCCTCCAGTGATCTCTCAATGTAGGATAAGAGCTGAGGGTATTGATCCTGAGAGTAGTAGTGTTCATTAAAGGTAAGGATCACAGGAACACCAAGAGCGTGTGCACGTTTAATGCTCGTGGCAAGTTCCTCAAAGCTTTTAAAGTGCGGACTGGTACCGAGGATGGAATTATCTTCCTGTCGTCTGTTAAGAGAAGCAGAAACGGTATACTTTAACTTCCAGTCATTAAGAAGGATGCCGCAGTAGAGCTCATCAGCCCCTGCTGCAATGACATCTTCAACCTCGTCACATCGGCTTACGGGTGAAAGAATCTTAATCATTAGCGCTAGAGGATACTATTTTTAAATGCTGTTTTCCTGCAGTGAATAAGGTGAGGAGTGCAATTCCTCCTGTGTACTTAAAAAAGCTACTCTCCCCCACCATGAGAGAGAGTAGCTAATCGTTAAGG
>CAYYOQ010000202.1:0-4899 GCA_964473235.1 uncultured Thermodesulfobacteriota bacterium
GAGATAGATTATGGAAAGTTTGAGAGAACCATAAAGATTTCACTGCCCATAGATATTAAAAGAATTACCGCTCACTACAAAGAGGGGTTTTTGCAGATTACCCTTACCAAAAAGAAATTACCGCACGCTGTTACGGTCGAGACTTCTCATAAAGAATAATTCCTGGAGGTAGCTATGAGGAGGTTAAAAAAGGATGCTCAGCTGAGTGGGGATGAGCAGCAGGTGCTCCCGGAGGAGTTGGCCATCCTGCCGCTCAAACATGGAGTAATCTATCCTAACGCGATAATGCCTATCACCGTGGGTCAGGAGCGATCTATCAAGCTGATTGATGATGCACTGGTTAAGGATAAGATTATAGGGATTGTTTCAGTGAAAAATCCTGAAAGTGATCTTCCCACTCCTGAAGACCTCTACCCTATGGGGTGTTCAGCCGTCATTCTTAAAATGACCAAGCTCCCAGAAAATCATATGGGCGTAATTGTGCAGGGGCAGTCAAGGATTATTATTGGAGAGTATACTCAGACCACCCCCTATCTTAAGGCTAAGGTGGAGATCATCAAAGAAGAGCTTAAAAAAGATGTAGAGATTGAGGCGTTAATGGTAAGCATTAAAAGTCTTTTCCGGAGGGCGGTGGAACTTGCTCCCCAGATTCCTTCTGAAGTTGGGGTGTTGGTGGCGAGCATGGAGGATCCACGGAGTCTTGCTGACTTCATCGCTTCGAACTTCAATATCAGTGTTGCTGAGAAGCAAGAGATATTAGAACTCATTGATCTTAAGAAACGGCTAGAGAGGGTTGTGTCGATACTCAACAAAGAACTTCAGGTGCTGGAGCTCGGGAGTAAGATTCAGAGTGAGCTCAAAAAAGAGATGGATAAGACCCAGCGAGAGTACTACTTACGAGAACAGCTCAAGGCGATACAACGTGAACTAGGGGAAGAAGATGAGCGGACCGTTGAGATAACTGAGCTTAAGGAGAAGATTGAGAAGGCCAAGATGCCTGAAGAGGTTTCTCAGATAGCGAAAAAGGAATTGGACCGCCTCTCAAAAATGTCACCCGCGGCAGCTGAGTATACCGTTTCCAGAACCTATCTTGATTGGTTGGTGGAACTTCCCTGGTCGGTGGCAACGGTTGATAACCTGGTCATTGCTGAGGCACAGAAGGTGCTCGACGAGGACCACTACAATTTGGAGAAGGTTAAGAAGAGAATTTTAGAGTACCTGGCGGTAAGGAAATTGAAACCTGACATGAAGGGACCTATCCTCTGTTTGGTGGGGCCTCCAGGAACCGGCAAAACCTCTCTGGGCAAGTCTATTGCAAGGGCTTTGGGTAGGAAGTTTATCCGCATGTCGCTGGGAGGAGTACGGGATGAAGCGGAGATCCGAGGGCATAGGAGAACATATGTGGGGGCATTGCCAGGACGTATTATCCAGGGCATTAAAAAGGCAGGATCTCACAATCCGGTATTCATGCTCGATGAGATTGATAAACTGGGGATGGATTTTAGAGGAGACCCTTCCTCTGCGCTGCTTGAGGTGCTGGATCCGGAACAGAACTTTTCTTTCTCTGATCACTATCTGGAGGTACCATTCGATCTCTCTCAGGTGATGTTTATCACTACCGCTAATGTGTTAGATACCATTCCTCCTTCCCTAAGAGATCGGATGGAGGTACTGGAGTTACCCGGGTACATTCAGGAAGAGAAGGTAAAGATTGCCCAGAGCTATCTGATACCGCGGCAATTGGAAGCCCATGGTTTAAAACCGCTCCATCTGAAGTTTGAAGATGAAGCTCTTGAAACTATTATCTCTGACTATACGAGAGAAGCAGGCTTGAGGAACCTTGAGCGTGAAATTGCTGCCATTTGCCGAGGAGTAGCTAAGGAGTATGCTCAGGGGAAAACGGAATCTCTGAACATCACCAGAGAGATACTCCATGATTTTCTGGGACCTGTAAAATTCTACTCTGAGGTTGCGGAGAGAACCTCTGTCCCTGGTGTGGCGACCGGTTTGGCGTGGACTCCCACCGGCGGAGATATTATTTTTGTCGAAGCAACTAAAATGAGAGGGAAAAAATCGCTCACCTTAACAGGTTCCTTAGGGGAGGTGATGAAGGAGTCGGTACAGACCGCATTGAGCTATGTGAGATCTAAATCTAAGGAACTTAGTATACCTGAAGACTTTTTTGAAGAAAATGATATACATGTCCACGTGCCTGCAGGTGCGATTCCCAAGGATGGTCCCTCCGCAGGTGTTACTATGTTTACCGCGTTAACCTCCCTCCTTACCAATAGACCAGTGAGAAATGACATAGCCATGACTGGTGAGATTACCCTGCGGGGTTTGGTACTCCCGGTGGGAGGAATTAAGGAAAAGGTGCTCGCAGCAAGAAGGGCGGGTATTAATAAGATAATTCTTCCGAAAAAGAATGAGAGCAATCTGGAGGAAATTCCTAAAAGTATAAAGAATGGAATGGAGTTCTTCCTGGTAGAGACTATGGACCAGGTCATAGAGAAGACCTTGGTGTGAGTATATGATGCTGCGAGGGAAAGGTTTCTTTTTAGAACCACAACGGTATATTTTCCAATGCGGAGGAGTTTTTGTTGACAATAATTCAATCTTGATATAAAAGATACATTATAGAGTGAAACAGCTGCGTGTGGAGGAGTGATACTTTTGAGTCACACCCAATAAGTAATTGAAAGGAGGTGATTTGTTACTATACTATTGGCAGTAAGTGAAACATCGTTACTGATATCTTAAAAACAATAAAGGAGAAGGGGGTTACTATGGTGAGAAGAGCTCTACTTTTTATAATAGCACTTTTGGTTGGGATTGTTTACATGGCGGAACTCGGCGCTGCTGAGGAAAAGAAGGGTGTTGTTCAAGAGAAAAAGGCTTCCGCTGAGGAGACGGCTGGAGAAATGAAGATCGTTAACAAGGTTGTGACGCTCCATGAATATGAGGGAGCAACACCACAAACCCTTAGTTCAGCACCTGGAACGACCGTTATCTGGGTAAATCAATCACGATCTCCCATTGAGTTGCTTTTTGTTGACAAGAAGGTGGTAACGGCCTGTGGGTCTCCAGTAAATTTCTTCGTTGGTAAGGATGGGGCATATGAGTCAGCAAAGATCCCTTTTGGTGGAACTGCCAGTCTTTGTTTTTTGGAGAAGGGCCACTATGAATACATGATCAAGGTTTCTAGAACTTTTTATATGCCAGGGGATATTGCGCGGGACAATCGTGGGACGATTTGGATAAAATAACCGTTCATAGGTAATAGTTTTAAACAGCTATGGTGGTGTAAATGTACACACCCCCCTGAAGTAACTTCAGAGGGGTGTGTTGTTGAGAGGACTAAAAAGAGCATTCTCTGCACTCAGCCGTGTGTTCAGCATCTACCTTGCTATAGGGTGGGTGTCCACGTTCACCTGGGGTTTCTCCGATATGCAGTACCTGAGATTTTTTGGTGCCGTACCGATAGATGGTAATGCCTTTACACTTGAGCTGGTGTGCAAGGAGATACGCTTCTTTCACCTTTTGAGGCGGCGTGTCGGGAGAGAGATTGATAGTTTTAGATACCGCATTATCGCAGTGATGCTGAAAGGCCGCTTGCATTTTTATATGCCACAGGGAAGGGATATCAAAGGCGGTCTGAAATATGTTTTTATAGTGGGCAGGAATGTCTTCACATTGTTGGATGGAGCCGCTCTGAGCAAGGCTTTTTATTAATGATTCGCTGTAGAGTCCATCTTCTTGTAGCTGGTGTTTAAAAATGGGATTAACCTCGAGGAGTTTTACACCGTCCATTACTTCACGATAAAAAGAGAGGGCAAAGAGGGGTTCGATACCGCTGGTGGTGCCCGCGATAATGCTGATGGTTCCGGTAGGAGCGATGGTGAGCAGGCTTGCATTACGCAGGTGAGATAATCCCCTTTTTTCCCAGAGGCTGCCTTTAAAGTAAGGGAATGAACCCCGTTCTCGAGCGAGCGCTGCGGACTGTTCCCGCGCTTCATGGGAGATGACGCTCATAAGCTCATCAGCAAGGTTCAAGGCTTCTTGAGAAGTGTAGGGTAGGTGTAGCTGAATTAACATCTCTGCAAGCCCCATCACCCCCAAGCCAATTTTTCGGTTCCCTTTGGTTACTGCTTCTACCTCTGGCAAGATAAATTTATTTACCTCTATGACGTTGTCTAAAAAGTGGATGGCGGTTCTCACGGTCCTTTGTAACTTTTCCCAATCAATACTACTCCCGCTCACCATGGTGGTAAGGTTGATGGATCCCAGAGTGCAGGATTCATAAGGCAGCAGGGGTTGCTCACCGCAAGGGTTAGTTCCCTCTATTTCACCCTTGTGGGGAGTTGGATTGTGGCGATTAATCTCATCGATAAAGATAAGACCCGGGTCGCCGACCTGCCAGGCAGTGTGGACTATCTGTTCGAAGATCTCTGAGGCAGGAAGCTCCTTTACTACCTGATGAGTCCTGGGGTTTACTAAATTGTATTCTTTCCCCGCCTCTAGTGCTTCCATGAAGCTATCGGTGAGGGAAACCGAGGTGTTAAAGTTGGTGAGAAAGCCTTCTTTTTCTTTTGCCTTTATGAATTCCAGGATGTCGGGATGATCTGCTCTGAGGATTCCCATGTTGGCACCTCGACGTCTACCACCCTGCTTAATTATTTCCGTAGCCTCATCAAATACCCTCATAAAAGAGACAGGGCCGGAAGCAATGCCGCCGGTTGACTTCACCACATCATCTTTTGGCCTCAGGTTGGAGAAGGAAAAGCCAGTACCACCACCTGACTGGTGGATGAGGGCCATATGCTTTAGGGTATCAAAAATACTCTCCATGCTATCGTATACCGGGAGTACAAAACACGCTGAGAGTTGTCCTATTTCAGT
>CAYYOQ010000203.1:0-4871 GCA_964473235.1 uncultured Thermodesulfobacteriota bacterium
GCTCAACACCGCTATTTCCCAATCATTGAGAAAAATGAACTATCTGGTGTAAGGTAAGAAGGCAGGGTTATCGGAGGCAATGAACCACTCGTGGGTGCCTAACCCAATCACCAGGGGACTTTCATTCCTTGCGGCAATCAATTTTTTTGGTTCGTCTTCGCAGAGGACACCAATGGCATAGGATCCCTTAATTCTCTTGAGAGCGTTTCTCACCGCGTGTTCAAAACTGGTTCCTTTAAAAAGGTAGCTCTGAATGAGGTGGGCGATAATTTCTGTGTCCGTTTCTGACTTGAAGGTGTGGCCTTTTTTTTCTAGTACCTTCTTGAGAGTGAGGTAGTTTTCGATAATGCCATTGTGAACCACTACGATGCTTCCCGCTTTATGGGGGTGTGCATTGGTTTCTGAGGGCTTACCGTGAGTGGCCCATCGGGTGTGACCTATGCCGATAGTTCCTTTCAGAGGGTTTTTAAAGAGGGTGTTTTCTAGCTGTCTTAATTTTCCTACATTACGTCTGATTTCCAGCTTTCCACCATCTATCACCGCGATGCCCGCGGAATCGTATCCCCGATATTCGAGGCGTTTTAAACCCTCAATCAGAAGGTGAGGGGCATCCTTTTCACCAAGGTATCCTATAATGCCACACATGATTTTTAGCTCGATGCTTAGTGCACAGTATAATAAATGAGGTGGTGGATTTACTCTAAGATTTTTTTACTATTTCTTGCTCTTGTCTACACTTAACTATTGAACCGGGTGGATAGTATCCACGCAGTGAGCTGTTGGGATAGGATACCACCCCTTTTGCAAGGATAGTCCCGGGACTGGTGACCGTATTGCATCCCAGTTCCACTCCATCGCCAATGATCGCTCCCAGTTTCCTGATTCCTGTATCATACCAGGTTCCTGCTATTTCGATTTTGACCGATGAATCAAAGATTTTGAGGTTGGCGAGCTTGGTGCCTGCTCCAAGATTGACTTCACCAAGGATGCTGTTTCCAATGTAGGCAAAGTGGCCTGCTTTGCTGCCATGCACCATAATAGAGTTTTTAATCTCAGTGGTGTGGCCTACCACACAGTGGTTCCCTACGATTACGTTGCCTCTGATGTATGCACCTTGACGAACCTCGGTATGGTCTCCAATGATGGTGGGGCCTTTGATCAGTGTTCCTGATTCCACCATGGTGTCTTTTCCAATAAAGATATCATCATCTGCGAGGGAGACGCCGGCGTGGATGATTGATGCACCCGTTAACTCTTTACCCTCGACGACTACCTTAAGTTTTCCCTGATGCGATGCATCTTTTTTAAGGGTAAAATGTTCTATGAGCGTGCCCCCATAGAGGACACACGTCTTGGACAGTACCTCTCCTTTCTTTCTTAACTCCGCTACGTTGGGTGTAAGGACGCCTTGGATGTACCCTTCGAGCTTTTTTAGCGCATCCCACACAAATTCAGTTTTTTCAAAGAGAGATCGGTGTGAGAATTCGGTTAAATCAAAAAAATCTCCAGCGCGGAGCATCTCTTTCACCTTTAAGATCCCATGGGTAAAGAGATAGTAGCGAAGGTAAGAATAGCTTTTCACCTCGGCAGGGCAGGGACTAATCAACCCCCCTTGTTTTTTTTCTTTACCTTCTTAAGTGTATACTTCTCCTTTTCACCATAGAGGAAGGTACAGTTTTTACCTGCGCTTTTACCCTGGTAGAGGGCTTTGTCAGTCTTTTCTATAAGGTTATTCTTACTGGTGGCATCCACGGGGAATGCTGCGAGTCCCGCAGTTACGGTAATTTTTCCAATAGGGTTTCCTTTCTCGTCAACTATTTCGATTTGCTCCACCGCCTTTCTGATCCTTTCACAGAAGATTGCTGCCTCCTGCTTATGGGTTTCTGGAAGTATAATGACAAATTCTTCACCACCACAACGGCACACTACATCACATACTCTAGTGGTATTTCTTAAGGTAGTTGACAGTTTCTTTAACACCAGGTCTCCGGTGGTGTGGCCATAGCGATCATTGTATCCCTTAAAATCGTCAATATCAAACATGATAAGGGAGAGGGGGTGCTTGTACCTCCTCTCCCTCTCCAGTTCCTTCTGAAGATACTGGTGGAAATAACGATAGTTGTAGAGTTCGGTGAGCCCATCAATGTATGAGAGTATTTTATAGAATTCGCTTTCACTGGCTAAGCGTTGGAAGTGTCGTCTCTCAATATTTTTATCTACTATCAGCCGTATCTGATCGCTGTTGAAAGGTTTGGTGATATAGTCTACCGCACCCGCTTTCATTGACTCTACCGCTGAATTCACTGAGGCATATCCAGTCATTACGATAATATCGACACCCGGATCTATGGACTTTACCTCTTTGATTACTTCCAGACCATGCATTCCCTTCATTCTCAGATCGGTCACAACGAGATCATAGGTGGAAACGCGGATCTTTTTCAATGCTTCCTCTCCACAGGAGGCGGTGTTAACTATATAGTGTGATTCCGCCAGCAGGTCTTTGAGTAAAGACCGTACCCCTTCATCATCATCTACAACGAGAAGTCTCCCGCGAACATCATTCTTCTTGCCTGTTCCCGTGATTTTATCAGTAATCTGAAAAGGAAACGCAGGATCCCCTGGAGGGGTAAACTCTTGTACCTTTCTCTTTTTTTTATGTTTGCTATTCATTTTTCATTACTAAATAAGAAATCTTGACTTGGTACGCCATCAAGATTTCCATAGTGAAGTTACCTCACCTTGAGAATATATACATACCTAGAGATTAAGTAGGTAATTACTGGAACATATGGATAGGCGCGTTATTAACAGGAGAAGGGAAGTGATGGCTCCTCTACGCCTAAGAGGTAAAAATCATTGGGGTTTTTATATCATAAAAATGCTTGAAAAGAAAGATTTAAATAATCTTCTTTGCTTTCTTCCACCGACGGTGAAACCACCACCACTGGGTTGGATACTGTTGTATGTAGGACTCGATGAGCTTGGTGAGATTGGCAGTGTTACGGAGGATATCGTTCTCCTTATTATCAGTGCTCTCCAGCTGGAGGGGGGGAGTGATGATGAGTCGATGGTGGTACGGAGTATCCCTTACGATAAACATGGGGGTGATGGGAGCACCTGTTCTCATACTAAAAACTACCGGTCCTCTGAAGGTAGGAACTAACCAGCCAAAAAAATCAACCCAGAGATCTTGAGAAGAGGCATTCTGATCGAGCTGAAGGTAGAGGATACGGTTCCTCTTCAAGGCAACGAGTGATCGTACAACGCACACCTTACGCGGCTGATCAGGTATGGATTCAAGTCCTAGGGTAGTTCTCATCCCTAGCAAGGTGTGAGCCAATACCTTATCTTTAGGATCACGCGCAATGAGGGAGAAGGGATAGCCTTCAATGATTAATCGAGGCCCGATGAGGAGAAAGTTACCCATATGGGCACTTATGGCAACTGTTCCTTTTCCTTGGCTCAGTGCATCGTTGAGGTACTCTAACCCCTCGATGCTTACCATTTCTTTTAGTACCACAGGGTTGGTACAGGCAACCTTCGCTATCTCGAGGGCATTGTTTACTGCATCGCAAAATATTGTTTTCACAATTTCATTACACTCTTTTTCCGTTTTTAAGCTACCAAAGACGGTCTTTAGATTATGGTAAGCGATATGTTTACGCTTTCTCATCAGATAGTATCCCACAGTTCCCAACACCTCCCCTAACTGGTAGAGATTTTTTAGGGGAATCACGCGGGCCAGACTGAGTACAATGATAGCTCCCATCCTTCCCCAGACAAAGACGAGGTTTTTTAAGGGCTTATATCGATTTTTTCTTTTACCCATCTTTTTTAATGAACAGGAAAAGGGAAATTGTATATCCCCTATTTTTTGCTGGTTGTCAATTATTTTATCAACCAGATTGCTTTTTTAATAAGGAATATTTTAAATAACTGAATATTTATAGAAATATCTTGACAATTATTATCTCTGTGGTATGAGGTATTCTACCTAAAATTTACAAGAAAGGAGGTGAAAAATTTAACATAACTCATGGTAGTTAAACCTTATTAAAAAGAAAGGAGAAAACAATGAAAAAGGTTAAATGTATGACACTACTCGTAGCACTGTCTTTTATCACATCATTGTGCATTACCGTTCCTTCCTTTGCTGCTGGTGAGCCTGCTAAAGCCATCCCATCAAAGCAAGCTCTCGCAGGGAAGATTAATATCAATTCTGCTACCGCAGAGCAATTGGAGGTGTTACCCCGTATTGGTGCCAAAACTGCCCAATCCATTGTTGAGTATCGTACTCAGCATGGTGCCTTCAAAAAGGTAGAAGACCTTGTTAATGTAAAAGGTATTGGTGAAAAGATGCTTGAGGAGTTGAGAAGCTATATCATCCTCGAAGGAGAAACTACCTTAAAGAAAGAGTAGGGAGCTTTCGGCGAGCTAGGGGTAAAAAGGCAGGGATGTCTTCCCTGCCTTTTTATATTCCTGTATGACCGAAGCCCCCTACATTTCTTTCTGTGGGCGGAAGCTCCGGGGAAAGCTCCATTTCGGCGTGACAGATTTCATTAATGATTATCTGGGCAATGCGATCTCCCCTTTTTATCACAAAGGGATTTTTCCCAAGGTTGATGACGATAATTCCTACCTCACCCCTATAATCTGCATCTATGGTTCCTGGTGAGTTGAGAATGCCGATTCCATAGTTTATGGCTAATCCACTGCGGGGTCGGACTTGTGCCTCAAAACCGGGGGGCAGTGCAATACTGATACCCGTTGGGATGAGTTTGATCTCGCCCGGATTGAGCAAGGTGTCCTCTTTCACCGCAGCATAGAGGTCCATCCCTGAAGCATTGGGCGACATGTATTGGGGCAGT
>CAYYOQ010000204.1:0-4843 GCA_964473235.1 uncultured Thermodesulfobacteriota bacterium
AAAACTGAGTCCAATACCGGCTTTCACCTGAACCTGATTCACACCCATTAACTGATACTCAATAGGATCCTCCACTGTGATAATCTTTTTTTCAGGAGAATTAATTTCACTCAATGCTGCATAGAGGGTGGTTGTCTTACCACTCCCGGTGGGACCGGTGACGAGGATAATGCCGTAGGGACGATTGATTAAGTCCCTGAATTTTACCAAGTCATAATCCGGGAAACCCAATTTCTCCAGATTAAGAATCACGCTCTCTCTGTCCAGTATTCTCAACACCACACTCTCACCGAACATGGTGGGCAGGGTGGACACCCTGAAATCAATTTCCTTACCCAACACCCGCAGTTTTATTCGACCGTCCTGAGGAAGCCTTCTCTCGGCAATATTCAATTTCGCCATAATCTTTATCCTTGAAATCACCGCAGCCTGAAGCCTCTTGGGAGGTGCCTCCACTTCTTGTAACACACCATCAACACGATACCGCACTTTAAAATCTCCCTCAAAAGGCTCCAGATGAATATCACTTGCCCTCAGTTCAATCGCTCGAGTAATGAGGAGATTAACCAGACGAATCACAGGTGCTTCAGAGGCAAGATCTTTGAGGTGGTCAACATCGCCATCCTCATCAATGGCTACCCCTTCTCTCTCATCCATGGCAATGTTCTCGATAATTCTATCCATCGAGGTGGTGTCGGTATTGAATAATTTTCCTACCGCATCTAGAATTTCCTCTTCACGCGCAAGGTTGATCTCTACCTCATAGCCGGTTGCCATTTTTACTGCATCGCGGGTATAGGCATCATAAGGATCGCTCACCGCAATGGTTACCACCTTGTCACTTAAACCCAAGGGAACAAATTTATACTGCCGCATAAATTTCTCTGAAAGGCCCTCC
The DNA here is from genome assembly GCA_964473235.1 of uncultured Thermodesulfobacteriota bacterium. GTDB lineage: Bacteria > Desulfobacterota > WTBG01 > WTBG01 > WTBG01 > CAYYOQ01. The sequence goes on from CAYYOQ010000204.1 coordinate 899, forward strand.
AGCACTATCGATTGAGGAGGAATATCTTTTAATGAAACAAAAGGGATACTCAAGAATTCACTGAAGGTTTCCAGCAACACCGTTTCTGAGATGAATCCTAAATCTATCAGTCGCCGTCCCAGCTCTTCAGTGCTACTGGGGTGCATTGAGAGCACCTTGTCTAACTTATCCCTGCTGATCTTTTCTGAGTCCAAGAGGATCTGACTCAGTGATTTAAATGTTTTGTGAATTCCCGCCATGCCACTCCACCACGTCCTATCAGTAGGTAACGGATTACGCCCTCTTAATGTCTTGAATACCACTAATATACACTAAGGTCAAGGTATAACGCTCACCTACCACTACTTACTCTGAGCTTACGGAAGTTGTACCCACCACCTTCTCTAAATTCTCTACCTCTTTTTTAAGAGCAGCTACCCGGGGATGGTGTGGAGTGATCGCCATACTCCTCTTGTAGTGATAAAGTGCCCTTGCCGTCTCTTTTAAATCTTTCAAATATAGTTGACCAAGATTAAAATCAGGATCGCTATAGGTAGCATCCACACCTGCAGCTGTTTCATACTCTTTAATCGCTTCCCGATAGTTACCTTTTTCCCGATACACGTTACCAAGGTTGTTGTGAGCGAGCGCTGATGAGGGATCCAACTCAACCACCTTTTTGAACAGCGTGATCGCCTTTTCATAGTCTTTCTTGCGTGCGTAGAGACTCCCCATATTAATTAAGGCCTGGGGAAATTGAGGCTTGATCGCTAACGCCCTCTGGTAGTGAAGGAGGGCCTCATCAACTATCCCCATGCTCTGATAGGTGAGCGCTAGATTATAGTGAGCTTCCGCGTACTCTGGTAAGAGGGAGAGCGCCTTTCGATACTCACTTACCGCACTCTTGTAATCTCCCTGTGCCTTATGCACAATCCCCAGTTCATTGTGGATTTCTGCAGACTCATACTGCAAGACAAGTGCTTTCCTGAACGCGGTGAGGGCACGAGCATAATCCCCCTGAGACCTACAGAGCACTCCCATTTGGTAAAAGTTCTCTCCACTCTCTGGAGCAAGTACGAGCATGTTTACACGTGCCTCAGCGGCTTTATCCTTCTTTCCCACAATCTCGTAGAGTTCAATCAAGTTCTTATGGGCCTCTACCAGGCCAGGCTTTAATCGAATGGCGGTGAGTAACGCTCGCTCTGCCTCCTCATACTGCCCCCTCAAGATATACACGCTTGCCAAATTACTATAGGCCTCAGCAAATCCTGGGTTATAGGAGATAGCCTTCTTAAACTGGTCAAGAGCCCACCAAAGGATAGCATCAGGATTTTTTAAAACATCTTTTAAAAAGATGCCATAAGAACCTTTAAAGGCATCATCTAATTGGATACTATCCGAATCCTTAGAAACATTTTTTAAGAGGAGCATGAGAAGTCCCTTGCCATAGTAGGGATACGCAAAGCGTGGGTTTAATCTCGTGGCTTCTGTTAAATGGGCCAATGCTTCCTGATATCTCCCCTTTTTAATGCACACCATTCCCAGGTTGCTGTGTGCCTTTTCATAGGAGGGGTCTAACTCCAGTGCTCTCGTATAGTACTCCTCAGCCTCCTTATCCAATCTCAACGCCAAGCAGGCATTACCTAGATTATTGTAGGAGTCAACATGGTCAGGGCTTACGCGCAGGGCTAGCTGGTGTTTTTCTTTAGCTTCTTGATACCGTCCCTGTGTGTAGTAGCACACACCCAGATTATTTTGAGCCCTCACACAGTGAGGAACAATTTTTACTGTTTCCTCCCATAGGGTTGTTGCATCTTTCCACTCACCGTTACGGTACACCGCTCTCACTGAAAAGAGCACAATCACTATACAAAGGGAGCTATAGACGAATTGCTTCCACCTGCCTCTCTCTATCCCTTCCACCACCAGTAGTGCCATAACCAGCAGGAATCCAATTGAGGGCAGATAGAGATAGTGCTCTGCCATCAATTCATGGTGGGGGAAGATCTGACATACCGGAAGCAAAGTAACCCACCACCACATTATTCCAAAGGAGAGAAGGGGGGAGGAGTTAAGCAGCCTCCAGAAAAAATAAAAAATAAAAACCAGTATGAAGAGTGCAATTAACACTGAAGGTTCAAACAGGGAGGAGGCAAGAGGAAACCCTCGATAAGAATAATCCGCTACCAGATTGATGGGGAACAACATGAGCGTGAGATAGTGTACCATCACCTTTGCCATGGTAAGAACATGGAGACCGATATGTTCACCATAGAAGGAATGCCTTACAGAGGGAGATTTAATCCACACCTTATAGTAGGTAGCGAACGCCGCAGCCACAAAGAACATGAGATAGAAGTACTTGTGGCTCACCACCACCTTCTTAAGAACCCTTAAAACCCTCTTTAAAGTGCTCGATCCCTTTTCACCACTCTCTACCTGAAGATACCGCACCACATCAAAACAGAAACAGAGCAATGGAAGGGTTACCGCCATTTCCTTTGAGCCTAGCGCTAAGAGATAACTCACTCCACACATCACACTATAGCGCCACTTAAGACTCGTCCTCCATCTCATGAAGGAATAAAAACCGATGAGGTACAATAGAGTGGAGAGGATATCTCTCCTACCTGAAATATAGGCAACGCTTTCAGTGTGTACGGGGTGGATAGAAAATAAAACTGATACCAAAAACGCTACCCGGTGGTCGCCGGTTAAAGTGTTAATCACCAGAAAGACAAGCAGCACAGTGATGATATGATACAAAAGATTAGAAAAATGGTAGCCGAATGGATTCAACCCCCACTCATACCCCTCATCCTTTCCGCTCATACCTTCGAGATGGCGCCACAGCTGCTGATTGAGCGAGTAGTCGAGGGCGTACGAAGCCATTCTCACCGGACGGTAGGAACCTAACTTTTTAAGACTAAAAATCGAGGGCACCTTTTGAATTCCTTTTATCCCCTGGTTATGAGAAACCAGGTGAAGATCATCATATACGAATTCGTTATGGAGCGCATTGAGATATACCAGGAAGGGCAGCACCACCAGTATCCCCGTCATAATCCACTTTATCCTCATTTTAATCACCCTGCATCGTGAATCCTGTATTCGCCATCCGGCATCCTGTATCGTGCATCAGGCATTAGGCCTGCTTTCCTGCTTGCGCACATCTCACCTGCAACTCGCAATACCTTAATCCCTAAATTTCCCAATTCCTCAATCTATAATCCCACATCTCACATCTCATATCTTATGTTTCATATCCCTCATCCCACATCGCCCCTTAATACACCAGCTCAATTTTAGCCTTCTCTCCATACCTTTTAATCTGAGCTACCGCTTCTATGTTCAATTGTGCCCTCTCATAGTCGGGTTTCAAACTGAGTGCTCTTTCATAGTGGGTGAGAGCCTTCTCATAGAGCTTTTTTTGAAGATACGCATTGCCTAAGTTAAGATAGGCTTCAGCGTAAGTTGGTCTTAATCTGATGGCCTGCTCAAAGTGTTTGATTGCTAACTCCAGTGCCCCTTTCTTTAAATACACATTTCCCAAGTTGTTATGAGCTATCTCATACTCAGGCATGAGGGAAAGTGCCTTCAAATAAAGTACTCGAGCCTGATCATCTAACCCCATAGAAAAATAAAGGTAGCCTAAATTATTATATGCGCTCACATAAGTGGCATCGAGTAAAAATGAGTTTTTATATGCTTCTATAGCCTTATCAAATCTGCCGCTTTGTTCATAGGCATTACCCAGGGCATTAAACGATCTCGCCTTTTTGCTTGATTTTTTACAGGTATCACCCCATAGTTCAACCCCACTTATCCATATCTTATTCCGATGAAAAGCACCGACCCCCAAAAGGAACATAACAAAAATGACTAGTATTACAAAGAGTCTGTGGTTCATAAATCCTTAATGTCCCCATATAATTGTAATAATATCTTGTCTTATCCTTTCGATTA
>CAYYOQ010000205.1:0-4818 GCA_964473235.1 uncultured Thermodesulfobacteriota bacterium
ATAGGATGATGTCTGAGCACGATTGTGTTCCGAGTAGTAGACCTCTATGCCCTTTAGTCCATGGGAGACAAGATTTTTAACTAGTGATTCCAGTTCGTGTGAGTTTTTGCAGTGGAGGGTAAAGGGATGGGCCAGCACTGGTATTCCCTCTGTCTCGGCAATCATGCTGATGGCTTCTTCAGCAGTGAGTCTAAATTTTTCAATATAGGCAGGGGCTCCTTTACCGAGGTATTTATCGAAGGCTTCCGGGATAGTCTTGATGTACCCTCTTTTTAAAAGTGCCTGGGCGATGTGAGGCCTTCCTATCTGACCTCCCCCGGATGTCTGAACCACCTCATCGTAGGTGAGCATTAAACCCAGTTGGTTGAGTCTCTCAAGGATTTTTGGATTTCTTTCAGCACGAGTGTTTTGCAGAAGCGTGAGCTTTCCCTTCAGGGTTTTACTACCGGTGGTGACGAAGTATCCCAGCAGGTGCATGGAGCCTGGCGCATAATCCACGCTTATTTCAACACCGGGGATTACTTCGACACCCTGCTGAGTTCCCTCCTCCATGGCTTCTTCATTGCCTTCAATGGAATCGTGGTCGGTGATGGCGATGGCCCCTAAACCCTTCTCTTTGGCATAACGAACTACCTCTGAAGGAGTGAAAGAGCCATCAGACGCAGTGGTGTGAATGTGGAGGTCGATGTACATAGGTTAGTAGTGAGCTGTGAGTGATCAGTGGTCAGGATACATTTTCTTACATTGCATTTTAAACTATAACTTATTTATTGCTGAATTACAAAGCTCATGATTCGAATGTATATTAATTATGCAAGGGAGAGCTAAAAGCAAGAAAAAAGCTTACGGAGGCCGATCGTTCATTATGAGAGGTAGCCTCTAGGTGAGGCAGGATTAAAAAAGCTATAAGGGTGAAATAAGATTAAACGCCTCCAAGCCCACTTATAATTTTATTCGATATACCCCAGATCTCTGAGCCTCTTTTTTATTTTTTCTTCCTCTTCAGGAGAGAGGCGACTCTCAGCTCTTGTAACTCTAGGAATATAACCTAATGCTTCTAGCTTTCTAAGAATCTTATCAGCACTCTCCTCTGGCTTCTCCTTATCAGTTTCAATCATTACCTCGGGGTTGAGCGGCTCTTGATAGGGGTCTGATATACCAGTGAAGTGAGGGATTTCACCTGCAATAGCTTTTTTATATAAGCCCTTGACATCCCGGTCAATCAATACCTCCAGAGGGCATTTGACATAGACTTCTATAAAGTGCTTAATCTCTCCTCTGGCATAGTCGCGGATTTCACGATAGGGAGAGATTGCTGCGGCAATATTGGGAACGCCGTTTCTGGTCAAGAGGTGGCAGACAAAGGCAATCCTCTTGATATTGGTATCACGATCTTCTTTGCTAAATCCAAGGCCCTTACTTAAATTGGTCCGTACCAGATCCCCGTCTAACACCTCGACATTCATGATGCCTCGTTCCCGCAGCTTGTCACACACAACTCGTGCTACCGTAGTTTTTCCAGAACCAGAGAGTCCGGTAAACCACACGGTGAAACCTTTTGACTTGTGAGTATCCATAGATGCTCCTTTATCACACTTTTATTGCTTTTCCCTCCAGCTCATCGGGGACCCGTATCCCCATCAGGGTGAGGATGGTGGGACTGATATCAAGTATATCTAATCCCTCTTTTGGAACTGAGGGAGAAGAGCTTGAGCGTAGCGGGTCATGAATGATGCATACCCCATACTCTGAGTGATTGGCGTCATCGGGGCCGATATCATTGTCGAAAGTAAGGAAACTGCCGTACCCGATACTCCCTACGGATCTCCACTTAAGACCGCCAAAGTAGACGATGAGTTCAGGAGGAATGCCGTTGACCACGGTATAGATTTCCTGTGGTTTATAGGTGGTAGTGCCCAGAGGGTTTCCCTTCTCATCGCACATGGCTTCCAATTTTCGAGCGATTTCATTTCTCACCTCTTCGAAATTGTGTGGTGGAACAACCCCCTGAGGTTCTCGCCCCTTCACATTAAAGAAGATACGGGCGTAGTAACCCCCCTCTCCCCAGCAGCAGGTTTTAGACCACTCAATCTTTGCCTTAGCCAGAGAAACGATTCCCGGTGGCTTTTCACGGAGGGTGAGATAGCCCTCGCTCATTAACCACTCGTTAATACATACCCCTCCCTCCATTGCCTGTGAGCCGTGGTCTGAGACAATGATGATAATGGTATTTTCATCGGTGAGGGAGAGAAGCTCTCCAATTTCCTGATCGAGGTATTTATAGTAATCGAGGATAACATTCTTATACGGTGAGTGAGGTTCATGTTTTCTATGGAGCGGATCCATATATTTCCAGAACCCATGGTGAATTCTGTCCGGTCCCATCTCAACCATCATGAAAAAGTCCCAGGGTTTATTCTTCAAAAGATATTTTACCACGGTAAATCGCTTTTGAGTCATCTGATAGATTTGGTTGATGAGCAGCTCTTTATCCTCTGTTCTGAAGTTGTCTACATCGAAAAGATAGTTACCGACTAGCCTTTCAACCTCTTTTCTCAGCTCAGCAGGATAGGTATACTCACAGCTGGTGTCAGGTGTTAAAAAACAGCTAATCATATATCCATTAACAGGTGTGGGTGGATAGGTCTGGGGTACACCAACCAAGATTACCCTCTTGCCAGCCTTCGAGAGGATGTCCCATATCCTTTCCTCTTTTATCTCCTGACTGGTGGCAATAGTTAAACCATCATAGGAATAATCAAACCTGTTGCGGAAGCCATAGATGCCAAGTCGGCCTGGATTTTTACTGGAAGTCATACATGCCCAGGCGGGAACCGTGATGGGTGGAACGCAGCTTTTGAAAGGGCCATAGATGCTATTGCTCAGCAACTTTTTTATAGTAGGCAGTTGATCTAGCCACTGGTCAAAAAGAAGTTGGGGGGGAATGGAGTCAAGACCTATGACCAAAACCCTTCTTTCGTTCATGGGTGTTCACCTATGCAAGGAGCGGATGCACACATGGGCTAGCGATGTGGTGTGGGTTTCTTTTCACGAAATGCATTGATGAGAATCTGCGCTATCTCTGGCCTGGTGAATTCCGGCGGGGGGACTTCTCCCTTTAAGAGCATTTCTCGCACCGCCGTTCCGCTTAAGAGGATGTGTTCGGGTGAGTCATGAGGGCATGTTTTACCTGAAGCCATCCCGTCACAGCTTTTGCAGAAGAAGGTGTAGTCGAAAAACAGGGGAGTAATTCCAATTTCTTCCGGCTCGAATTCATCGAAGATGTAGTGGGCGTCGTAGGTTCCATAGAATTCTCCGACTCCCGCATGGTCTCTCCCCACGATGAAGTGGGTACAACCATAATTTTTTCTCACCAGGGCATGGAAGATGGCTTCTCGTGGGCCCGCGTATCTCATGGCAGCAGGAAATACAGAGAGCACCGTTCTGGTTTTGGGGTAGTACTTATTTAAAAGCATTTCGTAACACTGCATCCTCACCGTCGCAGGTATATCATCTTCTTTGGTCTCACCGACCAGGGGATGGATGAGGAGTCCATCAACCATTTCTAATGCACACTTTTGGATATACTCGTGCGCGCGGTGGATAGGATTTCGTGTTTGGAAGGCTACGATTCGTTTCCATCCTTTCACTTTAAAAAGCACCCGGGTCTCTTGTGGATCAAGCCGATAGTGATTGAAATAGTGATGGCGAGTTTTATTGAGCAGGGTAACCTTGCCTCCTAGGAGGATGTCTCCTATACTCTTCAAATACTGAACGCCGGGGTGTGTCTCATCAGTAGTTTTAAGAACAGAAAGGGCCTCCTTTTCTTTATCTAATTGATACTTCTCCTGAAGGTGGAGGATGCCTAGGAGCTGGTCTGTGTGATCGTAGAGGGTGTAGTCATTCCCTCCTTTGTAGTTATCAGCATTTGCCTTGGTTACGGAGAGCGTTATGGGAATGGTCCAGGGAAGCCCATTGGGCAGCCTCATCAAATCGAGAACACTTTGATACTCCTCTTTGACCATGAATCCTTCCAGGGGGCTCAGAGCTCCAGTGGCGATCATTTCAAGATCGGATACCTCACGAGCATTAAGACGAATTGACGCCATTGCGTTAGCTTTTTCTAGAAGATGATCCTTCACTTCGCCTTGTGCTATCCTGTTAACCAGAGTTCCTCCATGAGGTTTGATTGGCATATGATCGTTCCTCTTGAAAAACGTTGCCTGATGAACTAAAGATTTTAACTTTTAAAACAACCGGAATACATTCTGGGTTGTATGTAATTTAACTAGTGGCTAAACGAAAACCCCTCTCAACCACATCGGCTGTCATTTCGAAGGAGTGAAGCGACTGAGAAATCTCATGCAAATTCATAGATTTCTCCCTTAGGTCGAAATGACAACAGCACCACAACAGGGGTTTTCGTTCAGCCACTAACTAGTTGAAAATAAACTTTTTTATTGAATTGGACGTTTTTAAAGTAGCAAGTAGGTTACTATGATTTCTCTCATTCACTATCTTTAGTGTCTTTGGTTCTACTGGTTGAAACAAGGTTTCTCAAAACATAAACGATAAAATCTGTGGCTGAATTAAACCCCAAATTCTCTTTAATTAAATTAATATAATTATAAAGGGGCCTGGGAATCTTGATGGTTACTTTATTATCTTTCTCTTTACTCGTCATATCAATACTCTAATAATACTACAATAAGAGTCCTATTATAGCATCGTATTGGAAAGTGTCAAGGAAATTTCTATTTAAAATAATTGGGGTATCCGCTTGACTCAAGTAAACTAAACATATAGAATTTGTGGGTA
>CAYYOQ010000206.1:0-4768 GCA_964473235.1 uncultured Thermodesulfobacteriota bacterium
TGATATCCACAAACACTGGCGTACCACCAGCGTGAATGATGGTGTTGGCAGTAGCACCGAAGGTCATGGGAGTAGTAATCACCTCATCGCCCGGGTGCAATCCGGCAACAATCATCGAGAGGTGGAGCCCGGCAGTACAGGAGTGCAGGGCAAGCGCATGGTGTGCACCGATATAATCCTTAAAGAGCGCCTCAAACTTTGCGACCTTGGGCCCCGTGGAAATCCAGCCTGACTTAAGAGAATCTACTACCTCATCAATCTCTTCCTGTTCAATCTTAGGACTGCCAAAGATTAAAAAATCCTTTCTCATAGGGAATTCCTTTCATCTATAGGTCAACCACCTTACCTATAAGTCATTGCGAGCGATAACGACGCAACCGCTCCTTTCCACACACTACTATGCTCACCTTACGTCAGACAAGCCCTTTCTCTTATCTTGAAATCATGGGCATGGATGGTATCACTCTTTTTTAGAACCTTCCTGATAACATTCCTGGCATAAAGATCAAGCCTTTTCTGCCCAAGATACTCTTTAAGGAACCGCACTCGGTCAGCTCTGGTAATAAGCGTTTCACTGGCTGAGTAATTGAGGGCAGCCAGGTCCTTGACCATCCAGCGCTCGCCCACCTTCCTCCTCTGATCAACCCGGTGGAGGTCGGCAAAGTAGATTTTCCAGTTGGGTGAGGAATCTCTCTTCACTAAAATGTGGCAGAGGTAGAGATCACGGTGATTAAAACCCGCCTGGTGCATACGTTTCACCAGCACCGCTAACTCTCTAATGAGTGCCCTTTTCTCCTCAAGCCTTTGGCTGGTAAGTGGAGGTGAAAAATGGGAGAGAAGGTAGTCTTCCAATCGTTCCACCCCTTGAATCTCCTTGGTGAGCAGGAAGGATTCTCTCCTCAAGCCTACATGTTCCCTTACCCCGACCGAAAGGGGAATCATGGTGGGAATCCCTCTTTGGTGAAAGGCGAGGATGTTATTCCACTCATGCAGGGCAGTTTTAGGAAGAGAAAAGTGAGCAAGAGATTTAATGCGTGTTTTAAGATCGGGAGTGTAGTACCTCTTGAGATAGACTCCAACCTCACCAGTAGTATTTTTAAGGGTGAGTCTTACCGTTGAGCGGTCTTTAATCGTCTGCTTTATAATCTTACCATTCTGCCTGCACATGAAAGTGTCAAATCCGGTGAGGTTGTTTTGCAAAAGGAGTGATGCATACTCATCATTTACCATGACCCCATCGTGACGCGAGCAAGAGAGCGTGGTTTTTTCTTTAATCACCTTTTCATAGAGGGCGAGAGTTTTTTTGGCATTTTCAGCTATGGTATAGTGTGTTACGCTTGCAGCAGCATTTCTTCCTGTTTCTTCGCTCACTTCTTCTCGGAGAAGGAGAGCAATCTTCTGAGCCAGTTCTTCTTTGTCTCTGGCATTTTTAATGAGGTATCCGTTTTTACCTTCCTCGATGAGTTCTGCCGCCCCATTGCTTCTGGTAGTTATCACGGGAAGTCCACAGGCCAGCGCCTCCAGGCAGACATTGGAAAAGGGATCATAGAGCGTAGGCAATACCAGGAAGTCAGCAGCCCCATAGTACTGTTCCAAAATCTTCTCTTCTCCTACAAATAGTAGCCTGTCTTTGAGCCCATAGTTACTCGCCAGAAGCTGGTAAGGTGCAGGGTCTCCCCTCCCCACTACTACCAGTTTTATAGCATTTACCTTCTCTTTTAAAAGAGGTAGGCACTCAATGAGGAGACGAAGCCCTTTCCGCTCATAGTTTCTGCTCACAAATAAAATGACCTGCTCCTTTTCACTGATGTTGAGCCTTTTTCGAATCGCTGAGCAATACCTTTCCCTTACCTCAGGATTAAACCTCTCCCCATCTACGCCATTATAGATAACCTCAATTCTCTCTTCGGGCACCTGATAGTAATTCACTGCCTGGCGCTTACACATCTCCGAGTTAGCAACAACGTGATAGTAATTCTTAGGACTAAAAATTTGCCTCTCTATAAAGAGAATAGCGAGGTGGCGGGGATTGAGATAGTGTAAGAACCTCTTTACCCGTGAAGTATAGTGAGTATGCAGGAAGTGCAGGTGCAAGCCATCCCCCATTCGGTAGATGTCCTGCGGATACACTTGAGAAAACCCATTGACTATATCAAAATGCTCTCTCTTAAGCAGATGTCTCACGTTAAACGCGAAGGTAAGATTTTTTAAAGGGGAGTAAAAGGACACCATTGGAACATGGTGAAAGATTATACGGGAATCGGATACAGTATCCCAGCTATTAGCAAACACGTGCACCTCATGCCCCAGATCGCAGAGATGCTTACTTAAATTCACCACATAACTCTCCGCTCCCCCCCAGGAGAGCGTATATTCTTTTCTTATCAGCACAATTTTCATGACAATTGACAGGCTTGAAAGCTGGCAGGCTGGCAAGCTAACACGCTGGCTAGCCTATATTCTATTTTTCTAACTTCTTATAAAAATTCCAAAGCAATTTTCCCACGTGGTCTCTTAAAGTATCTAATTCTATGATAATCCTCCTTATTCAAATATCCAAGCCTTCCTGAAAAATCTAGCAGGTATTCAACCTCAGCAAGAGAACCAAGAGAAATATTTATAAAACGAGCAAGTTCTTTATCTCCCTTTTTTGAATAACCTTCAACTATATTGGTGGGGATAGAAAGGGATGCCCTCCTTAACTGAGAGGTAAGTCCGTAGAGTTCCTCTTTTGGAAAATTCTTTGTGATTTTATATATCTCAAAAGCCAAATAATCAGCTTTCTGCCATACGTTAAGATTCTTATGGTTCATTTTACATTTCTATTTAGCGTGAGAGCCTGCAAGCGTGCAGGCCTGCTAGCCGACTAGCCAGTTTTTATCTTATTCAGCTCCTTAAGCCCCATCGATGCCGGGCACAGCCTCAGGTGCCACAGCAATAACCCGCTATAGATGCGAAGCCGGCGTTTTAAACCCTTCTCCAGACCAAGGGTGATGCTAAGGCCCAACAACACCAGCAAAAGATTAATTACCAGCTTACACACCCTCATTACCCTGAGAGTAAAATAAGAAACGGCCATTCTATGTTTCTTAAAGAAGAGGTAGCTTGAACGGTAGTATTCAATCCATGCCTTTGCAGGATTTTTCTCCTTGCTCTGTCCCTGAAGGTGACAAACCTTGATCTGTGGGAGGTGGAAGATTTTCCAGCCCGCTTTTTGCATGCGGAAACACCAGTCGGTCTCTTCCATGAAAAAGAAATAGTCTTCATCCAATGCTCCCACCTGTTTCATGGCTTCCGCACGAACCATCATGCACGCCCCGATCACCGATTCCACCGCCATCGGCTCATGATACTCTTTCTTTTTACTTGGGTATTTCTGTGGAAAAACCATTCTTAAAAGCGCCTTATTTAAAAGCTCCGTCGCTAAGGTAGGGAAGTTATCAAAGGAATTCTGCTTGCTCCCATCCCGGTTGAGATACTGGCAGGCAGCAATGCCAGCCCTGGACGTCTTATCCATGAAATCAAGAAGTCCTCTAAGCGCTCCTTTAGTAAGCATCGCATCGGAGTTTAAAAGGAGGACATATCGCCCTGTCGCTACCGAGAGGGCCTGATTGTTGGCCTTGGCAAAACCTCTATTCTCAGCGTTTTGGATAAGCGTCACTTGAGGAAATGTTTCTTTCACTGCCTGACCACTCCCGTCAGATGACCCATTATCAACCACAATGACTTCATACTCCACTCCCCCGCCAGTATCATAGACCGATGTAATGCAGTTGAGCAGCAAGTCCCTGGTATTCCAGTTGACTATAATGACAGACACATCCATGGTAAAGCCTTCATCTATCCATTCGGCCTGCAAGCATGTGAGCTCACTAGCCTTCTAGCTGACTGGCCGTCTAGCTGGCAAGCCTGCAAGCTTTATAGTAAGTAACTGCTTAAAATTTAAATCATTTGATATTAAAATGTATAACAAATTTAAGTGAGTGTAAATTAAAAAAAGCTCCTCAGCTAACAAGCTGCACCAGGGCACCGCTATCATAGTAAAAGTGAATTCCGTTTAGTGAACAAGCAGGAAGGCCACTGGCGAGCGTGGGTTGGGGATAAAGTAAATAATAATGACAGTGCGCACAGAATGAACATCTTTATAATCTTCAATACTTCATACTATTGAAATCAAAAATAAATTTTTTTATTGTTAATAATAGAAAAAAAGTGTATGAATTAACTCAAAATATATTTATCCATTTATTCTGAAAAGATTGCTCAACGGATAAGTCAAGTAGTGGTCTTCTGATAATGATTTTTTTAAGGAGCTACGCATAACCTTTACTACAAATGAACATTAGTAATCATAGCAAAAGGGGAAACAATGATAGCTAAAACTTCTTTGGCGGTTATTTTGTCTGCGTGTCTTTTTCTTTCAGGGTGCGCTTCAAGGGGGGAACTCCCCCACACGTCCGATACCAAGACCAGCCTGACCAAAGGTAATTTTCGGGTTATTAAAACCAGTGCACGTGGTACCGATACTGGTTTTCGTCTCTTGTGCTTTCTCCCTGTGCTCTCGCCTACCTTTGCAGATGCCATGGAAGATCTACACTCCAAAGTTCAGATGAGGGGGAAGGCAACTTCATTAGTGAATATTACCCAAGATAAGTCAGAATTATTTTTACTCTTGTTCAGCGTGCCAAAAATAACCATCACGGCTGATGTGATCGAATTTACCGACTAAAAATAGTATATCGCATGACTAATAAATTCTGACCTCCCC
>CAYYOQ010000207.1:0-4708 GCA_964473235.1 uncultured Thermodesulfobacteriota bacterium
AATTATGCGGTACTATAAAGCATAAGTGCAGGAGTTGTCAACCTTAAATCGTATCCTTGCACCACCGTGAGGTGATGTTACGCGGAGCGGAGATTGATTTGCAGCTTTTTGGAAAATATGATAAAATTGTTAAAAAATATGCAATGGGGTTGGTAAGGGTGTTTGACAAGATACCAGATCCAAAAGAGCTAGAAAAAGAACTCAACGATTACCTTTCTAAAAAGTATGGGAGCAGGATTAAGCTGGCAACGCCTATGATCGTTCCTCAAAAAGATGAGGAGCTTATAGAGGAGCAACCTGAGACGAAACAGGAAACAAAAAAGATACGGTTTGACTTAAAACCGGAGGAATTAGAGGCGTACCTCAATGAGTATGTGGTGAAACAGGATGATGCAAAGGAGGTGCTCGCAACAAAAATTTGTACCCACTTTAACCGCATTAAGTATTGGGAAGAACACGAGCACAAAGAAAAGTATGAACGAGTGGGAATGATTAAAAATAATATTATCATGATTGGCCCTACCGGAGTGGGGAAAACCTATCTTATTAAACTCATCGCTAAGAAGATCGGTGTACCTTTTGTAAAGGGTGATGCTACCAAGTTCAGCGAAACAGGCTATGTGGGAGGCGACGTAGAGGATTTAGTGAGGGATTTGGTGCACGAGGCGGATGGTGATATTGGGCGAGCGCAGTATGGTATTATTTATATTGATGAGATAGATAAAATTGCATCGGGAAATAATGTAATGGGCATTGATGTGTCTCGTACCGGTGTCCAGCGAGGACTGCTTAAACCCATGGAAGAGACAGAGGTTGACTTGAAGGTTCCCCATGATCTTGTTTCACAAATGGAGGCGGTGGAATACTACCGGAGAACCGGCAAGCGGGAAAGGAGGATAGTGAACACTAAAAACATTCTCTTCATTGTGAGCGGAGCGTTTAGTGGGCTGAGTGAAACTATTGGGAGGAGAGTGAAAAAACAGGGCATTGGTTTTCGGGCGGAGTTGAGGAGCAAGGATGATGAGAGAGAGTATTTGAGGATAGTCACACCAGAGGATTTAATTCAATATGGCTTCGAGTCAGAGTTTATTGGGAGATTACCGGTCATTACGGTATTTGATCGGTTGGACATCCACGATTTGTACCAGATACTGAAGCATCGCAATAGCACGGTCATCAATGGGAAAAAACGGGATTTCAAAGCATATGGTATTGACCTGCGCTTTGAAGATGACGCCCTGTTGAAAATAGCTGAAAGAGCAGGTGAGCAGAACACCGGTGCCCGTGGGCTGGTGAGCGTAGTTGAAAAAGGGCTGATGAAATTTGAAAAGAAACTTCCCTCTACCAGCATCAAGAGGTTGCTCGTCACTAAGGAGATGGTAGAAGATCCCGTAGGCGAGTTGCAAAAACTTCTCGGGAGTCCTGAAGAGAGAGAACGTGACCAGAGGTATGAGAAGGTGATCGCCCGTGAGAAGGTGGAGCTTGAAGCGTACCTTAAAAAACAGAGGGGTAACTTTCCAGAAAAGTATCGGGCACTGCTGGATGCCCCCCGCCTTGCCTTGGTAGTTGAGAGAGTGGTAAGCACCGGGATGGAGGTGAGCGCAGTGCTTGAAGAGTTTTTTTTGATGGGTGAAGCGGTGAGAGACTATGAGAAGACATTTTTTGAGCAAAGGGGTATAAAGATTTTTATTGAAGAACGTGCTGTTGATCGGTTATTGCAGCTGGCGGTGGACACGGGAACTCCCGTCGATACTTTGTGTGACCGGATGTTCAAGAATTATTACCATGGTTTGAAACTCATCAAAGATAGAAATGGGAAGTGTGAGTTTGCCTTCACTGAGGACGCGGTGAACGAACCCGAGGGTTTTCTTGATAAGCTGATCAGGGAATCGTATAAGGAGTGAGTGAGGAGCTATGGCGAGCAAAAGAGATTACTATGATATTTTGGGTGTGAAACGGGGGGTGCCTGAGGAGGAGATAAAGAAGGCATACCGTAAAATGGCGATGCAACATCATCCTGACAGAAACCCTGGGAAGAAAGATGCTGAAGAGAGATTTAAAGAGATTAATGAAGCGTATGCGGTGTTGAGCGACAAGAAGAAGAGGCAAGAGTACGATACCTTTGGACAGACGGGGTTTCATAAGCGTTATACGCAGGAAGACATCTTTAGGGGATTTGATGTTGGAGATATGTTTAAGGATTTTGGCTTTAGGACAGAAGATGTCTTCTCTACCCTCTTCGGGGGGGGCAGGGGAAGTTCGAAGAGAATGAATTTCAGAGATTATTTTGATGCCTCCAGCCACGGCGGTTTCAGTGCAACACATGAGCGGCACGCCCGCCCACAGAGAGGTGCTGATGTGATGTATGATCTCTCAGTGACGCTCGATGAGGTAGTGTCAGGTGCTACCAAGGAAATAGCCTTTCGTAGAGAAAACGGTGAGTTGGCACGGGTAAATGTTAAAATCCCTCCAGGGATCAGTACGGGCAAAAAACTGCGTATTCCTGGAAAGGGTCTCAGCGGAGCGGCGGGTGGAATCAGTGGAGACTTGTACATAAGGATAACCGTGAGTGAACACCCCCTCTTCACGAGGGAAGAGAGTGATCTCTATCTGGATAGGGAGATAGCGCTCACGCAAGCGGTGCTGGGAAGTACTATAGAGGTACCCACGCTTGAGGGAGTGAGGAAAATAAAAGTTCCTGCGGGAACCCAGAGTCACAGTAAGATTCGCCTGAAGGGGTATGGACTACCTCACTTTCAAGGGAAGGGAAGGGGTGATCTCTATGTGCGGGTTATGGTTGAGATTCCTAAAAAACTGGATAAGAAACAGCGCAGTGTATTTGAGGAACTTGCCCGGGAAGGTTTGTAAACAGGAAGATTATTTTTTAAGAAAGCCAAATTTGGCTTTTTTACCCTCGTTGTCATCAGCTTCTTCACTACCCTTTTCCAAGTGGGATTGCTCCAATTGCTTTTTAAGGCGATGGGTCTGTATGCTCAACTCCTGAATGTTCTTTTCCCTTTCTTTCATCTGTGCTTTACTTTCCTCCACTTGAGTGCTGAGCTGTCCGATGGCTTGATCTTTTGCATCGAGTTCATTCTTTAAGAGACTGATGGTGTGTTCTAACTCTGCGATACGTGCCTTGTAGTTTTTTACCTCTTCATCGTGGTATCTTTTCTGATCGAGATATTTTTGTATAATAGAGAAATCAGCATAAGATTCTTGGCTCATCGTGTTTCCTCCCACCCTGGTGCAAGGTTTCTTTCGTTACGAAAAGCAAAAACCACCTTCCTCGCTAATCCCCAGTTGCCCCCGCATTAACTCTAGTTCATCTTGGCGTAGCGTGCAGCTTTTGGCCTCGTTTAAGGCTACCATTTTATTTGCCACGAGGGCAAGGAGGGATTGTTCTAGCGATTGCATGCCATAGTGGACCACAGACTTTTCAATCTGTTCAAGGATATCTTTGTATTGACTGTGGGCTATCATTTTTCTGATAGCGGGCGTGCCGACGAGGATTTCTACTGCAGGGATGCGCCCACTTCCGCCTGCCTTATTGATCAGTCTTTGAGAGATCGCGCCCACCAGTACATTGGAGAGCTGAATTTTTATCTGGTTTTGCTGTTCCTGGGGAAAGATATCAATAATTCGTGAGATCGCTTCGTAGGTGTTGTTAGAGTGCATGGTAGTGAGGATTAGATGACCGGTTTCAGAGGCATTGAGTGCAATGGAGGTTGTTTCTATATCTCTCATCTCTCCAATGAGGATCACATCAGGGTCTTGGCGAAGAGCGTCTCTCAACGCGCTGGAAAAACTGGGTGTATCAATGCCAACTTCTCTTTGGGTGATAATAGCCTGGTTATGTTTAAAAAGAAACTCTATAGGATCTTCTATAGTGATAATGTGGACGTTGCTTGTTTCGTTGATGAGTTCAACCATCGCTGCGAGCGTTGAAGATTTGCCACTGCCGGTGGGCCCGGTGACGATTACCAACCCCTGAGGTTTGGTACAGAACATTTTTATTATTTGAGGTAAACCCAGTGATTCAATGGTGGGGATGCTGATGGGAATCCTTCTAAAGACAAGTGAGGTGGTACCTCTTTGGCGGAACACGTTCAATCTGAATCTTCCTAGCCCTGGTATGGAGTAGGAGGTATCGAGAGAGTGCTGGAGCTGGAAGTTTTCTTTTTGGATATCGGTCATGATGGAATCGACTAGGGTATCGATTTCTTCAATGGAAAGTGGGGGGGTATCAGTACGGTGGAGCTTTCCATCGACACGCAGTACAGGTGGAGACATTGCGCGGAGATGCAAATCAGAAGCCCCGCGATCTTTCATTGAACGCAGTAGAGGAATGAGCTCCATAGCACTAGTAATAGAAATTTATGGTAATGAACGTAGTTGTGGTACCAATGGTAATTTAAGGTAATCTTCTTCATACAGACTGTGCAATCAGTAAACAGTATCATTATCGGAGAGTTTATTGATAACTTTAGAGAAAACAGGATATTAGTGATGCCAATTGAAAGTTCAAGAGAGAGAAACATGGATAGTGAGACAAGAAGTGCCCATAACGGTCTTGAGTGAAGATGATGTGAACTTGCTGAGTGGAGAGGGACAAAAGGGGATCGATATTTTTGATAAGATAGTAGTGCCCTATCGATGTATGTGTTGTGTGATGAATCATTCGTGTAGCCAGGTTGATTATTTTATT
>CAYYOQ010000208.1:0-4708 GCA_964473235.1 uncultured Thermodesulfobacteriota bacterium
CACCTGCCTCAACTGAAGCAGGTAGAAAAAGAACTTTCAATACATAGTAACTAGTGTCTGAACGAAAACTTCTTTTTTGACCCTATTGTCATTTCGACTGAAGAGAGAAATCTATGAATTTGCTTGAGATTTCTCAGTCGCTTCGCTCTTTCGAAATGACAGATGATGTAATGTGTGAGGGTTTTCGTTCAGCCACTAACTAGAAAGACTCTCACACTATCACTCACTACTTTCTCTAACGCTATGGTCGTTACAATAAGAGTGTGTATCCCCATGGTACTCGTTTTCTTTTTCCTGGTCACTACCTGCCAGAGAAATAGGGTGTGGTCTGATGAATTCACCCTCTGGAAGGATACTACCCTCAAATCTCCCTGTAATGCGCGCTCCCATATGAACCTGGCAATAGAATATAATGAGAAGGGAAATACTCAGCGTGCCCTTCAGGAACTGGAAAGGGCGTTGGAGCTTAAGCCTCATGACGCACTCATCCATAATAACTTTGGTATCGTCTACATAAAAATGGAGCAGTATCAACCTGCCCTCGAAGCCTTTAAAGAGGCCCTGAAACTTACACCACACTACAGCCATGCACACTACAATCTCGGCACGCTCTATACGCACTACCAAAAGTACTCAGATGCGATAGCCTGTTTCAAAAAGGCGCTCTCCTTTAAACCCCTCTACCCAAAGGCGTATAATAACCTGGGGTATGTGTACCATCTTCAGGGAAGGAATGATGAAACGCTTGAGCTTTGTAAAAAGGCTTTAGCACTGGACCCTTCCCTGATGGAAGCGCACCTCAATCTGGGAAGGGCTTTCCGGGAAAAGAGACTTTATGATGAAGCCTTGGATGAACTTCGCCAGGCGTTGACCCTCTCGCCAGATAACGTGGTGCTCTTAGAGGAAATGGCGGTGGTGTATAACATGAAGGGATCATACGATAGTGCGATAGAGTGCCTTAGCCGTGCGCTCCGTCACACACCTGACTCTGCTCGGATCTACACTATTCTGGCTACCTCCTATAAATTAAAAAAACAGTATCAGAAGGCCATTGAAGGCTACTCGAGGGCACTCGCCCTTGATCCCACCCTGCTGGAAGCTTACTATAACCTGGGAATTTGTTATCAGGATCTTACCCTCTACCCCCAGGCGATAGAATGCTATAAAAAAGTCCTTGCTATTAACGGTGAGTATATCCAGGCATATAATAATCTGGGGAATGTATATGGTGCCTTGGGAAACCATGATCAGGCCATAGGGGAATATAAAAAGGCACTCACCGTAAAACCAGACTACTATCAAGCACTCGTCAATCTGGGAAACGCATACAATAAAAAGGGATGGTACCCTCAGGCAGAAGCATCATTACATAAGGCACTACAGGTGGCTCCCGCATCTGCGAGAGCCTATCTTAACCTAGGCGACACCTATTCCCTTAAGGGACAGCATCAGGAGGCGATTAAGTACTATGACATTGCCCTGAAGTGTAACCCTTCTCTTATTACTGCCCATCTGCATCTGGCAGATATCTATGCCCACAAGGTTAAAGACCAAAAAAGGGCTGACTACCATTTAAAAAAGGCAGCGTCTCTCAAAGCAGAAAAGACAGAGGAGAGGCACTGATGAAGAAAGAAATCTGGGGCAATGAGCATTATTAAAGATTCCATCGTGGGTAACGAAATGATATATCTGCGTAAAGTGTCTATGGTGATGTGCTGCATTATCTTTCTTTATGCCATAACCTCGCATCGAAGAAATACCGTCTGGGGTGACGACATCACGCTCTGGACAGACACCCTCGGCAACTCACCTGAGAAGCCACGGGTATATAATAATCTAGGCTTAATCTACCTTGATCAAAAAAACTATGAGAAGGCTACCGTGGCGCTCAAAACTGCTTTGGAGAAATCAATCTCACTGGCACTCAAGGCCTATCCTGCGCTCGCACCACCAGGGAACACCCTAGATGAGAGGACATCCCTCCCTATCCTAAAGCGCGCACCTCACAGTGCAGAGATATACAACAACCTTGGATATAGCTATCAACAGCAGGGTAAGTGGGACGAAGCGCTCGTCTGCTATGAAAAAGCATTAGTACTAAAACCTGTATACCCAAAGCCTCACCACAATCGGGGGGTAATCTATAGGCTTAAGGGTCAGTTTGAAAATGCGATCGCCTCACTTCAAGAGGCCTTGAGGTTACAGCCTCTCTATCCCGAAGCTTACAACAGCCTCGCTATGGCGCTTCAGGCGAAAGGATTATACCAGGAGGCGCACGAATGGTATAAGAAAGCCCTTATCCTAAGGCCAGACTATTTTAACGCACGTTTCAATCTCGCACTTTTCTATAGCGACCGCAGTGAATACCAGCACGCCATTGATCAATTCCACACCATTCTCCGCTCTCACCCTGAGAGGGCAGAGGTATACTACAACCTGGGAAATGCCTATCAGCGCTCTGGGAAGCTCCTGGAGGCGCTTAATGCCTACCATAGGGCACTCCTCCTCGATCGGCAGATGATCCATGCCCTTTACAACCAAGGTATCATTTATAATCAACAGGGGAACTACGATAATGCCATAGAGTCTTTTAGAAACGTCCTTCAACTAAAACCAGACCACCTTGATGCGTATAACAATCTGGGAAATGCCTATCACCAAAAAGGGTTATTGAAAGAAGCTGCGGATGCCTATCAGCATGCCCTCACCCTCAATCCCAACTACACTGCATCCCATTTAAACCTTGCGCTTATTTACGGAGAGCAGGGAGAGATAGAAAAGGCACTCTCTCATCTCAACCATGCTTCACGTGTAGAACCCACCCATCCGCACTTAACTGCGATTAGGAGTCACATTTTAGAACGGGCTCAGGAGAAAAGGTCTCATGCACACCACCACCGGTAGTCTACTCTTACTAATCCTTCTCTACACGCTGGGAGCGTATCAGAGAAATGGGAAGTGGGTAGAGGAAACAGCACTCTGGGCTGACACCGTCCGAAAAGCACCCCGTAACCCGAGAGCACACTTCGGGTTGGGATATAGTTACCTCACCAGGGGTTTATCCCAGAAGGCAATAGAAGCGCTCACCATGTCGATTGAGCTTAACCCAGCCTATGCGGAAGCCTACTGTCAGCTCGGGACAGCATACAAGAAAGAGGGGCAGTACCAGGACGCACTCAAGGCTTTTGCTGATTCATTGCGCTACCATCCCAACTCATGGAACACCTATTACAATCTCGCCAATACCTACCAACAGTTGGGCAGGTATGATGAAGCCATTGAGGGGTATAAGAAATCACTCGCGCTCAACCCCACCTGCGCCGATGCCCACAATAATCTGGGCACCGTTTACGCCCAACAGGGATCATACGAGTTAGCCATCGAACACTTCCTCCAGGCACAACAACGTAACCAGGAAATCTATCAGGTCTCTCTCAACCTCGCTAAAGCCTACCTAAAAATGGGGAGACCCGCCAATGCCATCAAAGAAATGGAAACGCTTGTACAATGGTATCCCACCCTTGCTTCCGCATACTACCTTTTAGGAAATGCCTACTATGGGAAGGGTGAACTTGATCACGCTCTCACCGCCTATGAGCGCACCCTCATCCTGGAGCCAGAGCATGCGGATACCTATAATAATCTTGGCTGCTGTTACTATCAGAGGGGAATGTATCAGCGTGCGCTGGAGAACTTTCAACACTGTCTCACTCTCTCACCCCGCCACCCACGTGCTCATTTTAACCTCTCGCTCCTCTACCGACAAAAGCTAGGGGATGAGAAAAAATCAGTCCATCATCTTGAACAGGCACTCAAGGTAAACCCCGCCTTGGTTCATGCAGACTCCAGAGGTGAGGTGTGCATTGCAAACTAAGGAAAGGAAAATCCTACTATGGTAAAACGCGCGTTACTCCTTTCAGTAATTGCATGTATCTCCCTCGGAAGCTATCAGAGAAACAAGGTGTGGAAGCAACCCCTCACCTTATGGGAAGATAACGTGACCAAGGCACCTGAAAAGGCCCGCGCACTCAATGGACTAGGTCTCGCTTACAGTGACGGAGGTAACCTGGATAAGGCGATAGAGATACTCACCAAGGCTATTCAGGTAGATCGAGAGCATATAAAGGCATATAACAACCTCGGCATCACCTACAGCAAAAAGGGTATGTATGAAAAATCCATAGAGGTATTTACCCACGCAATCAAGATAAGCCCTGACTATGCGAGGGCCTACAATAACCTTGGCAATATCTACAATGCTATGGGAAAGTACGATCAGGCAATAGCGCTTTATCAAAAATGTATCACCATAGACTCATCCTATGTGCAGGCATATAACAATCTGGGTGTCGCCTATAGCGATAAGGGAATGTATGATGCCGCCATAAGGGAATATGAGCATGCCCTCTCCCTCGATCCTGACTATGGAGAATCGTATAATAATCTCGGGGCAGCCTATTATGACAGTGGCCAGCATGAAAAGGCGCTCATTGCTTTGAATAAAGCCCTCTCGCTGGATCCTCGCATGGTAGAAGTGTATAATAATCTGAGCAATGTCTATATAAGTATGGGAAGAACAGAGGACGCGCGAGGGGTGTTAAAAAAATCGCTTGCGATAAACCCTCGCTTTGACAAGGCACTCATAGGTCTCGGCAACCTTTACAAAGACCAGGGGTTACACCCTCAGGCTATAGAATACTACCAGAAG
>CAYYOQ010000209.1:0-4692 GCA_964473235.1 uncultured Thermodesulfobacteriota bacterium
TGAGCCAATGACCGTATTGTTGTGGCGTCGAAAATCCCCCCATGTCACTAATAAATGACCTGTAAAATTTCAAATATGTTTGGCTAGGTCTTTAGTAATCGGAATAAATATCTTTCATAAGTTCTTGCAGTTCAGGCCAGGGACTCTCCTCAGCAAATTGTAGTGATGCGTCAACCTGCGCATTGACGTCATCTTGTAATTCTTTAAGGTCATCGGGTGAGATAATGGCCTTATCTCTCAAATGCTGCGCCATTTTGATGATAGGGTCTCTTTCCTTCCAGATCTTCTCCTCTCGCTTGGTTCGATAATCGTCAGGGTCTGCCATGGAATGGCCACGATACCGGTAGGTAACTGCCTCAATAAAAGAGGGACCTTCACCTTCACGCGCCCGCTCCACAGCCCGCTCCATTGCTTCTCTTACTGCGAGTACATCCATTCCGTCAACTCTCTCACTAGGGAGTGCATATGCTTTGACCCTCTTATAGAGTTCTTTGGAGGGAGCTACCCGTTCGAGGGCTGTCCCAATAGCAAAAAAGTTATTTTCGCAGATAAAAATGATGGGAAGCTTCCAGGCGGCAGCAACGTTAAGTGATTCGTGAAAGGCGCCCGCATTGGTTGCACCATCACCAAAGAAGGTGGCCACTACGCAATCTTCTTCTTTATACTTTATGGCTATACCCACACCCGCTGCAATAGGTAACCCTCCCGCCACAATCGCATAACCTCCCAGAAATCGCAGACGATCATCGTAGAGGTGCATGGAGCCACCTTTTCCTTTGCTCAGCCCGGTGGAACGGCCGAAAAGCTCTGCCATGACCAGCTTGGGATCTGTACCCTTGGCAAGACAGTGTCCGTGGTCACGGTAGGTACTCACTACGTAGTCACGCTCATGAAGTACAGAAATAGCGCCCACCGCTACCGCTTCTTCACCGATGTAGAGGTGAGTGAAACCAGTAATCTTCCCCCGGGCATACATCTCCCCACACCGCTCTTCAAACCTCCTGATGAGAAACATCATGCGGTAGAGACCTATCACTTCGTGATCGGCGATGCGTGTGGTTGTTCCCATCAAAACTCCCTTTCGCTTTCAGGTACTACCACCATTACTATTTTGCATAGGGTATGGTGTCTGCTTAATTAATAAAATAATAAGCACTATTAGTCAAGCTGTTTACCACAGGGTTCTCTGCATATCAGCACTCTGAACGTGGTGAGAGATACTAAAGTACTAAAGACTATGGTGCTTGGTAGAGGCCCCATTTGAAAATGTAATCCTGGACAGTTTCAGGAACCAGGGCATCGATGGGCTGATGGGTTTTAACCCGATGACGAATTTCTGTTGAGGAGATGGAGAGGCTTGGATCTTCCAGAATAGTGACGTAGGGAATGACCTCGGCGGGGAGTTTACGTTCTGCTTCTTGTCTATTGTAACCGGGTCTGGCTGCTGCGATGAAGTAGCAGAGGCCAGGATAGGTGCGAGCCTTATCCCAGTTGATGATGGTGGGAAGAACATCCACACCGGTAATAAAGTATAGTTGCCACTCTTTGCCGTAGTGCTCTTTGAATGCCTTGATGGTATCACCTGCGTAGGAGGGACAACTCCGTTCCATTTCTATGCGGGATGATGCAAAATGAGGAATATCTTTTATTGCCAACTCTACCATCGCGTAGCGATGCTCGACAGGCGTAATCTGCTGAATTGACTTGTGGGGAGGGCAGTGAGAAGTAACGAAGATGACCTTTTCTAGTTGAAATCGGGAGTGGGCAACCTCGGCAACTTTGAGATGTCCCAGGTGGATGGGGTCAAAGGTACCTCCCATGATACCGAGCTTGAGTAATTTGTTTTCTTCGAGGTTCACAGGGATCTCGAGTTAGGTAAACTCATCCATTACCGCACGAAGCTTGTGGGGATCGGTCTTTTGAGAAATGAGAGGTCCATTGTTCAGCACGGGCTGCATCTGTTCGAAGGTAGACCTTTGAAGTTGGTAGAGTATGCCCAGGGGAATCTTCTCTCCCCACTCCTCTGCCTTTTGAAGGGCACTGAGCTTGTCACGGCCATTATATTCACTTCCCAGGAGGTACACCCTTTCTTCATACCACTGGTAGGTGTGGGTGTGATCAAAACTTACACAGGGTTGCAGGATGTCGAGTAGGGCGAAACCAGGGTGAAGGATAGCTTCTTTCATAAGTGCTTTAAGATGATCTCCCCTGCCTGCATAACCCCTGCCCACGAAAGAAGCACCTTGTGAGATGGCAAGGGTAAGGGGGTTTAATGGTAAGGAGATGACTCCATGGGGCTGCACTTTAGTAATAAAGCCAGTTTCAGAGGTAGGTGATGCCTGTCCACGAGTGAGACCATACACGTGATTGTTATGCACCATCAGGGTGATGTCTGGATTGCGCCTACTCGCATGGATAAGATGGTTTCCCCCCTCAGCATAGCAATCACCATCTCCTCCAATCACGATGACGGTGAGCTCATGGTTGGCAATTTTAGCTGCGGTTGCGATGGGCAGGGAGCGTCCATGGAGCCCATTAAAGGCATTGCACCTCATATAGTGAGGAAGCTTTGGTGCCTGGCCAATTCCTGAGACGAGGAGCACCTCATGGGGCTTTTTCTCAAGTTCTACCAAGGCGTGCTTGAGGGCATTGAAAATAGCAAAATTCCCGCACCCAGGACACCAGGCAATGGGTACCTGATTTTCATACTCTTGTAAGGAAACCATTATTTATCCGACCTCCTTTTTCAAAGCCTTGAGGAGTTCATCGAGGAGAAAAGGATGCCCATCATATTTTACTATTCTCCCTCCTGCCCTCCTGCAGGTCTGTTCTTGAATAATACCCGCGAGTTGAGCAGTATAGTTGTTTTCAATGGCTATCCATTTTTTAGCGAGGGCAAGTGCCCTGGTGAGCTCCTCATGGGGGAAAGGCCAGAGTGCGTGGAGGCAGATCATCTTAACTGAGATCCCCTCATGGAGTAGGCTTTCGGTGGCTTCTCTTACTACGCCATAGGTTGATCCCCAGCAGAGTATAAGCAGGTCAGCATCATCAGCACCTAGTGAGAAGGGGGGAGAGAGTTCCTTGGCGAGGGGACCTAGCTTTCTAAAACGTTTTTCCACCATTGCGCTTCTGATGAACGGGTCTTCGGTGATATGTCCATCTTCTCCATGCTCATGACTGTCGCCAATAGTTTCCATCCCGTGCCATGAGGGCGGGATGCGGGGAGAAACGCCGGTGTCGGTAAATCGATAGCGCAGGTAGGGTTGGTGATTGCGTAGTTCTTCTGGTGAAGGATAGAAGCGTGCAACCTCTACCTGAGAGAGATCAAACTTCTCCTCAGTGAAATAGGACTCAGCGAGGTATTGATCGGTGAGGATGATTACCGGCACCTGGTATTTATCCGCAAGATGGAAGGCTTTAATGGTGAGGTAAAAGGCCTCTCGTGCGCTGCCGGGTGCAAGAATAACGCGGGGGAATTCCCCCTGGGAGGCGTGGAGCACAAATCGCAGGTCACCCTGTTCGGTGTGGGTAGGAAGGCCGGTAGCAGGACCGGGTCTTTGCGCATTAACTACTACCAGGGGAGTTTCAGATATGCCTGCAAGACCCAGTGATTCTACCATCAAGCTGAATCCACCACCAGAAGTTGCGGTCATGGCCCTTACCCCGGTAAATGAGGCACCCAGTGCCATGTTAATGGCGGCAATTTCATCTTCTGCCTGTTCAAGCACCATCTGAAACTCTTCTGCTTTACCCGCGAGATAGGTTACTATAGAGGTGGCAGGACTCATGGGGTAGGCGCAAAAAAACTGACACCCCGCAGCCAGCGCGCCCAGCGCGATGGCCTCATGACCGCTGATAAACATTTTCTGTGAGGTAGCGGGTGGAGGTGAGTGAAGAGGTGTATGCGAGAGGTGCTGTAGTGCATACTCATATCCTGCGCGTGCTGCCGTGCAGTTTGCTACTACGCTTTCTTCCTTAGGGGAGAAGAATTCTCTTAGCAAGGTATCGCAACAACTATACTCAAGGTTGAACACTCCGATGGCTGCACCCAACGCCACCGTATTTGAGTAGAGAGCATCTCCACACTTTTCAAGGGCAATACGTTCCAGAGGAATACCAGGGAAGGGACGTTCCTGGGGGATCGATTTTATTTTTTCGCTGTCAACAATCACTACCGCTTTGTCTGAAAGTTCTGGCTGATGGATAGTGAGAGATGGTTCATTGAGGGCGATGAGAAGGTCTACCCGACTGGTCATGGAAAGGACAGGTGTAGCACTTGCCCTCATCTGAAAAAAATTATGTCCTCCTCTGATGCGGGACTCATTATCCTGAATGGCAAACACATAATATCCACTTCGGGTGAGGGCCTTTCCCAGAATGGCTCCTATAGTCTGCAGGCCTTGGCCTGCTGCACCCGCAATCTTAATAGAGGTCTCTCTGTGCATACCGTTTCCTTTCCCCCCCTCTTCAATTATAGATGGCTATTCTATAATTCACTCATGAATAGAGTCAAGGATAATATGGAGGGATAATAGGGAGGGAGAAAAATAGTGCAATAAATATAAAAGTTGTGCTACAAATATAATGGTGTCCTATATCAGCCATGGTACTATTCATAGGATAAGGGAGGGAAGTATATGGGAAAGGTAACGATAGGTGACGTTCTCGCTCAGGCAATCACCAGGGAAGAAG
>CAYYOQ010000210.1:0-4676 GCA_964473235.1 uncultured Thermodesulfobacteriota bacterium
TAACATAGGGGTATTTCTATGTCAAGGATTTTTCTCATGCCACTTTTTAAGGAGATAATGCTAAAAAACTAGAATATTCAAATTGTTAAAGATCTCATCCTTAAAGATATTTTCATTGTTACAACAGCATGCATGAGAGTTCAGTCTATACCAATGTGACTCAGATTATCCTTAAGATCACCCCGTAAAAGATTAATTACCGCTGGGTGTGAAATGGGTACATCTACCAACCCTCTTTTGACTACCCTTGTATCCAGGGTGTATTCAAATTCACCTTTTTTGTGGTGATACAAGAAATCTATTTCTGCGTTGCCCACAATCAGGGTAATTAAGGTATTTACCATACTTCCCCAGGGCTTAAGATCAATGTGAGTTAACTGGAAGGTACCCACCAGTCTGGTCCCCTTACCTAGCTCTGACTCTATGGTTACTTCACCATTACAAGCCCTGGCCGCTTGTGCAAAAAATGATAGTCCCAACCCTACCCCCCTCGTTGTCCGAGTAGTAACGAAGGGGTCTAATACTTTCTTTGCCATCTCCCTGCTCATTCCTCGTCCATCATCTTTAATCTCAATGGTAAGCAGGTCTTGTTCACTGTCCTCCACCACCCCTATTTCAATGAGCTTTGCCCCAGCGTTGATTGAGTTCTCAACCAAATCAAGAATGTGGAGGGAAAAATCTTGCATAAAAAATTTTTTTTACAGGAGTACCCGGCGCCCTTGTGTGCCAAGGAGCGCCAACTGTATCTCTGCAACACTCACCCCTTCCATTACAAAAGTGGTAGAGCTTTTACCAATATCATCGAGTGAGTGCGCATCAGAGGAGGTAATGAGGGGATAGTCTCTGCATTGAGGAAATTTTTTTCGAGCCTCTTCAACACGGATCTTAGGTGAGAGTTCTAAGGCATCAAGGGCCATTCCCAGAGGGATAAAACCTAGCTGACCGATAATACTATAGGCCTCACGATCAACGTGAGAGGCAATCGCCAACCCATTAAAGGAGTGAATGAGTTCAACGACTTCTTCCAGTGAAAGGGTGGTGGCACCAATCAATAACCTTTTGTTAAAATACACTGTTTCATCCCTTTCATTCACTACCACTTGATAACCAAAGCTTTCCTCATCATTCTCACCGGGCAGGTTACTATAGATTACCTCCTGCACCTTACGCACCTCTTCCGCTCCATTGAAGAGCCCTAAGGTGTGGACTTCTTCTTTAGAGGTAATTTCTATCCCCGCAAGTACCACGAGACCACCCGTGAGTGATACCTTTTGGGTGGGGCTCACATTCTCGGATGAGTTGTGATCACAAATGGCAATAAAATCTAAGCCAATCTGATGGGCTCTCGTTACTATTGCACGGGGTAACATCTCGGTGAGCTCAGTGCAGGGGGAAAGGATGGTGTGAATATGGAGATCCGCTCGATACTCTTTGAGCATTACCTCATTCCAGAGAGTCCCATGTGATATAATCTACCCACAATTTCAAAGGTATGAAGCTCACTCACCAGGAGGGGAATGTGTTCACTTTGAGCCTTCTTAACGGTTTCTTCATCGGGCTCTCTTCCTTGCACAATCACTATGCCTGCTATATCCTTTAAGGTTGCAACCGCAATGATATTGGGATGAATCTGTAAGGTCACCCACACATCGCCAGAGCTGGCGTGTGCCATCACATCACTTAAGAGATCACTCGCATATCCCCCGGTTACCTCCCGCAGTAAGCCCTCATGGGCTGTCACTACTTTCATTCCAAGACTCTCAACAATATCCTTGAGTTTCACCCTTGAATTCCAGCTGCTTTTATTTAAGTCCTCTTGCGAAAAGAAAGGGGGGTTTTTCTTGCCCACCCCAGGCCATCCTGGAGCGTTTCAACTACCTTGTCTTTTAGTTTGAACACACAATCCAAAATCTCCGCCCGCCCCTGTATCACATCCTCAGCAAATGCCTTACAGGTAGGGGCTCCACAGGCTCCACAGTCAATTTTAGGAAGGTTCTCTATGATGGAATCACGTTGCTTTATTTTCTTAATTGCGTCCACCGTGTCCCTGCCCAGGGTGCTCCTGCCATGTGGATGCAACTCCACATCGCAGGAGAGATATGCACGAAGGCTATTTACCTCTTCATCACTAATCTTCTTCTTCTTTCCAAATGATTGGATTAATTTGATAACTTTGATCTTTGTAAGATAGAGATTATCAACTGCGAAAGGTCCTCCCACACATCCACCAGGGCATGCCCAGAGCTCAAGATACTTGATGTTGGTTATCTTGCCATGCTCTAGATCATCCAACACCTTGATGATATTTCTCACCCCATCAACCGCCAGGGCGTTTTCTGCGTCTAAATCCATGATACACCCCCCAGGGATTGCCAAACCGATCCCCAGCCCACTTGAGAGGTGAAGCTCCTCCAATGGCCCTAACTTTCTTATAGAACTTATGAGCAAACCATAGATGTCAGAAATGGCGAGTGCCCCGTCGAGACTGGATTCGCTCTTACACTGAGGCTGATTTACTGCGATCATCTCTGCCGGACAGGGGGTGATGTAAATTGCTCCTACCTCCTTGGAGTTTATTCCTAATTTACTCGCTTTACCATTTTTTACTTCTGCGCCCGCAATACCACGGGGGGCTTCCAGGGAGAGAAGGTTCCTCACGAAGTCAGGAAATATATTCTGGATCAATCGCACCACCGAGGGGCAGAGAGTAGAAATAAGCGGCTTATTATCGGAATACGTGCGGAGATACTCCTTGAGAACGGTAATATAGATCTCGCAGGCTCGCCCAATGTCATAGGCTTCATTAAAGGCTAACCCTTTCAGCCCGTTGAGTATATGATTGGGAGATATCCCCATGCCAAACTGGGCATAGAGTGAAGGGGAAGGGATAGCAACAGTATACTTAAATTTACCCAAATCTTCATATGAGCCTACCACTGAGCGAATAGCTTGTTCTGGACAAACCCTGATACAATCACCGCAGTCAATACATCGATGTTCCAAGATAATGGCTTTCCCTTCGCGTATGCGAATCGCCTCAGTCGGGCACACCCGCATACAGCGCATGGTACCTTTACATCTTCCACGGTCTACCTTGACTGAGTGAAAATACTCATCCATTTTTTATCCTCAACACTGGGTGAAGATATCCATTTCGAGCCTTGTCCCCTCACCTACTACCGAGGTGATCTGCAACTGATCTACATTCTTCTTAATATTGGGTAACCCCATCCCGGCACCAAAGCCCATCTCTCTAATTTGAGGTGAGGCAGTTGAATATCCTTCCTTCATCGCCAACTCAATATCTTCAATACCCTGACCCTCATCTTGAACCACTATTTTAAGGCGATCAGGGGTAATGGTTAAATAAAATTTTCCACGCCTCGCGTAGCAGACCACATTCATTTCCGCTTCATAGGTGGCAATGGCAGTTTTCCGTACCACCTCCTGACTCACACCGATTTCCTTTAAAGTTTTTTTTATCTTACTGGCAACCTCACCCGCGTGAATAAAATCTCCACCTTCTACCGGACATGCAAGTTCCAGTAAGTGTTCATTATGCTTCTGCTCTGCCATTCTCCACTTTTTCTATACACCCTTTGACGCCATTCTTAAATAGCCGCCCACAGGTCTCAAACATGATATAGCGCGTAGAGAGGAGGGGAACCTTTTTCATCTGGGCAAGCTTAATCGCATCACCATCAGGCCTTTTCCCCCGGACGAACACAATGCCCATGAGTTCGAGCATCTCTGCGGTTCGAATCACTTGAGGATTGGTAATCCCGGTAATGAGGAGTGTCCCCTCTTTTGCGAATGCTAACACATCACTCAATAAATCAGCAGCAAAGGCATCCCTTACCTCACTATCCAGATACTCTCCCCCCACGAGTACTTCCGCATTCAAAATTTCTTTCATCTCCTTCAGGGTCATAACCTTTTAGCTTCTCCTTCCTGTGGTGGCTCCTCTCACCTTCCGGTTATCGATCTATCTCACCTAAACAGATATCAATGCTCCCGATGATCGCAACCATATCGGCCATGAGCCTCCCCTCAGCCATCGTTGAGAGGGATTCTAGGTTAACAAAAGAGGGTGCCCTGATTTTTACCCGATAGGGATTACTACCTCCCTCACTCACAATATAGAAACCCAGTTCTCCCTTGGATGATTCTACACTGCAGTAAGCCTCACCCTTGGGAACGTTAAACCCTTCGGTCATTAGGTGGAAATGAATAATTAAAGACTCAATAGTAGTGAGCACCTTTTCCTTGGAGGGCGGAACTACTTTAGGATCGGAGGCGTTAATCTCACCTGGCGGCAGCCTATCTAACACCTGCTGGATAATACGATTACTCTGCCGCATCTCCTCTAATCTCACGAGATAGCGGTCGTACACATCACCACTACTGCCGGTGGGTATTGCAAAATCAAAGTGATCATAAGAAGAGTAAGGGTTAGCCTTCCTTAGATCCCACTTGACCCCACTTCCTCTTAGAGAGGGGCCGGAAAGTCCTAGCTCAATACCCTCCTTTGCAGAGATAACTCCCACACCCCTTGTTCGACTCAACCAGATTATATTTTTAGTGAGCAATCTCTCGTACCCTTCAACCCTGGAGGGAAAAACTTCACAAAAGGCCCTCACCTTTTCCACAAATCCTTCAGGCACATCGCCTGCGAG
>CAYYOQ010000211.1:0-4668 GCA_964473235.1 uncultured Thermodesulfobacteriota bacterium
TTCGAATTTCGGATTTGTCTAAAGAGGGAGGGTATATTGGTAAAAATAAAGAGTATGCGAAACGATTGAAGGAAATGGAAGGGAATCAGCGAAAGATTATTGCCTTTAAGTTGTGCGATGAGGTACCTGAGCATGCTGAGCCCTATGGGGATGGAGTGTCATTTCTCTGTGCGATGATGGGTGAGGTGTGGGAGGGAAGAAAGCCTTTCTATATCACCAACAAAAATGTAATATGTGGCGGTGCGGTGTATGCGGGATTAGGAATGAACAAGTTGTCGAAGGAAGACTATGACGCTGCCATGGGTTCAGTGATAGGTCCCAAGGGGGCGTATGCAACCCGTGAGGTAATGCGGAGGGTTAACCAGCAGATACCCCATCACTTCAAGCACCACAAATATTTAATCATAGGTGCACTGGAGGATGTTGAAGACCCTGATCTGGTAATGGTGGTTGCTGATGCACACAGGATAATGAGATTATGCAAAGTCTATACCTGGAAAACAGGAGAGCTGGTTCAAAGTTTACAGGGTACTGCCTGGTGTACTTCAGCACTACCGATCCCCTATCGGACTAAAACGATGACCTTTACCATGGGTGATCCACCCTCACGGTTCCTGATGCAAGTGGAGCCAGGAGAGATGTACTGCACTATTCACTATGATTTATTACCACTGATTATTGATAACCTAGAAAATATTTCAAGCGGCGAAGTGGGATAATACCGATGAGAGGAGATGACCATGGCCTATTTCATTACCGAGGACTGTGTATTTTGTGGCACCTGCTGGGAGATCTGTCCCACCAGATCAATCGCAGAGTATGAGTGGTACTACAAGATTGCTGACACCTGTGTAGAGTGTGGTGCATGTGTGCGCGTGTGCCCCAATGCAGCCATTATTAAGATAGACGATAAGAAGAAAAAAACCGCGTGATTCCCACCAAAGGGAAAAGGGGTGGGTTAAAAGGAACAGGTGAGGCCGTAGCTAATAAAGCATTGTTGCGCCTTCGCTAAATCCTCTCTGGCGGGAGAGGGGATCCCATCAAGCTTCCACTCTTTATCAAGTTTCTGATATTTGCTGATACACAGTCGGTGGAAGGGTAGCAATTCCACCCGATTGGTTCCTATCTCTTTTACAAACAGAGCAGTTGCCTCCACATTGTCAGCCAGATCAGTGTATCCTGGAATGAAGGGAACACGGATCACCAGAGGAATACCCCGTGAGGCAAGTGATCGTGCACTGGCCAAGATTAATTCGTTTGAAACACCCGTGTACGCTCTGTGGGTAGCAGGTTCCATCTGCTTTAAGTCAAAGAGTATCAAATCCACATAGCCCGCCACCAGATCCCAGTTTTCTAAAGGGGTGTGACCGCAGCTGTCAAGCACCGTGTGAAGGCCACGTTCTTTACATCTTTTAAGCAGGGCACCCACAAACTCAGGCTGACTCATGGGTTCTCCGCCAGAGAGGGTGACGCCACCCCCAGAGTTTTTATAAAATACCGCATCTCTTTCAATCTCCCGAAGTATCTCTTCTATACCCTTCTCTTTTCCCGCCAGTTGCCGTGCGCCGTTGGGACAGGCGCTGACACACTCCCCAC
Source organism: uncultured Thermodesulfobacteriota bacterium (assembly GCA_964473235.1). Lineage (GTDB taxonomy): Bacteria > Desulfobacterota > WTBG01 > WTBG01 > WTBG01 > CAYYOQ01. Next base: position 1,597 of record CAYYOQ010000211.1, read on the forward strand.
AGGCATGGCAGGAACTCCGCAGCAATTTTATGCCGCCATCCTCTTTCAGATTAGCACTGTGGGGGCACACCTCCAGACACCTCCCGCAGCCGGTACAGCGTGAGCGCTCAAACATAATTTCAGGGTTTTTACTTTGGGATTCTGGATTGGAGCACCAGAGGCACTTAAGAGGGCAGCCTTTGAGGAATACGGTGGTTCTAATCCCCGGACCATCGTGGATTGAGTATCTCTGAATATCGAAGACAATTCCCTTGTCCATTGATAGACCTTGGATAGCAGGCGTAATGTTGTGAGAAGGTTACCAGTGGTGTTCTGTGCGGGAAATGATTTCCATTTGCACTTGGGGGGAAAGCTCGACAAAAAATACGCTGAACCCTGCCAGCCGGACTACCAAATCCTTATAGTGTTCAGGATGACATTGGGCATCAAGCAGGGTTTCCTTATCTACTACGTTAAACTGAATGTGGTAACCACCCAGCTCAGCATAGGTCTTAACCAAAGACCAGAATTTCCTTACCCGCTCTTCGTCATCAAGGGCAGTGGGATGAAATTTGAGATTAAAAAGCGTTGCCAACGCAGGTGCGTGATCCATCTTGGAAGCAGATTTGATGACTGCGGTGGGTCCCTTGAAGTCCGTGCCCGGATAGGCCGAGAGGGATCCGTCAGCAAAAGGAGTGCGTGCTAACCTCCCATCCGCGGTGGCACCGGTAGTCTGACCGTGAAAGTAGTGGGCGGTTACCCCCAAGTAGGCAAAGGCAACAGGTTCTCCCCAGGGGTTAGTGTAGTGGGGATAGATTGCTTCTCTTATCATTTTAAATACTTCATTGACTGTCTCATCGGCATAATCATCATCATTTCCATATTTGGGTGCATTGAGGAGTAGCTTTCTTATTTCCTGTTTCCCCTCAAAGTTTACTTTAAGTGCCTCGAGCACCTCACTCATCTTCACCAGCTTATCCTCGTAGACCAGTTTCTTAAAGGCACAGAGTGAGTTTCCTGCGGTGACCATGCCGATGGGGAAAGTGGCTAACAACTTCTTATGGCGTACACCCCCTTCATTAATATCCTTTCCTTCTTTAATGCAGTCATTAATGAGTGCAGAGTTAAATGGGGTAGGCACTAGGTCAGGGTAGGGAGCAAAAAAGGTGTTCATGGTGTTGATTACCCACTCCGCGCTTGCCTCTAGTTGTGTCTTGAACGCTTCCCGCAGCTCGGTGAAATCTTTGAAGGTAAGTGGTTCGCCTGTTTCAGGACCTAGTGGGATACCGGTTAAGGGATCTTTGCCATTGTTGAGCGCGAGCTCCAGGCACTTGGGAACGCTTAAAAAACCACCGAAGAAGAGAGTGGAAGAATGGGGGATGCTCATCTCCACACAACCGGTAGGAGTATACGTTCTTGCTTCTTCAAGGGGTATTCCATAGTGGGTGAGTGTAGAGATGGAATAGTTGTCACAGAAGATAGCAGGTTTTCCTCCACCGCTTCGGATGACCTCAGCACACTTGAAGAGGAAATCTTCTTTGAGTCCATCAAAGTAGCGCAGTGATAAGGTAGGCTGTGAAAGTTTTATCGCCTTTTCAACTTCGAGGATGAAGTAGGAAAGCTCATTCGTCGCATCCTTCCCCTCTTCTGTCTGACCACCGATGGTGACATTTTGAAACACACTGCCCTGACAGAGATGAGCGGTAGCACCCTGGTGGAGCAGTTCTATCTCAGCAAATTTAATCCACAAACATCCCAGAAGCTCTTTTGCTTCCTCTCGAGTGATTCTTCCCTCTTCTCTATCTTTCTTATAAAAGGGGTAGAGGTACTGGTCGAGCCTCCCCGGAGAGTAACCCCAGGAGTTGTTCTCTATCTCAACGGCGAGGTGGGTGAACCAGAGGGACTGGAGCGCCTGGTGAAAGGTTTTAGCTGGTTTTGCAGGAACCTGTTCACAGTTTTCAGCGATAACTTCTAACTCCCGCTTCCGTACCGGGTCAGCTTCCTCTGCTGCCTTTTTCCTGGCAAGCGCTGCGTAACGTCGGGCTAAGGCGATAACTGCATTACAGGCAATGATAACTGATTCCCAGAAATACCTCTGGTGCAGGTCTTGGTGAGAGATTACCAAATGGTGTGCAATCTGTTCTTGGGCTTCCTCAATAATACCAAAAAGACCTTTACTTAATACCGTAGGAAAATTGACCACCTGCCTCCCGTGGGGTGCAGGGGTGTCAAAGTTAAAAGCTAACCTGGTTTTGATACCGTTCTCAATTACGTCTCCCCACCGTTCCTTCCAGAGCGGGAGCAGGGCATTCCTTACGGTCCTTCCCTTCCAGAACTGAAGGTCCCCTACTATCTGATCACGATCATGAGCACTTATGGAAAACCTGCTGGTCTCACGAGAGGCGAGCTGTCCCAGCTCTTCTTCAATCCACTCAGTGCAAAACTCGGGATAAAGTGACCCTCCCCGGCGGTATTTAGTCTGACTGCCTACAATGAGCTCAGCATCATAAATTGAGATGCCTTTCTTGCGTAGCACGTAATCAAAAGCTTTAGCTCTCCTGATGGTGATGGATTCACCTTCTGAGCGCTTCCAGTATTCGGTAAAAAGATGGGATCGTTCCCCGCAGACGTGGGGAATCGTTGCAAGAAAATCTTCTCTCAATTTGGTGATACGGGCATTGATCCGTTCACCGGGTTTCGTTGCGCCATTATAAGCTTGCAAACGATAGGCGCCCTGAACAGCCATCGAAGCCTCCTTTGGGGTATTTTTAATCAAGTGCAGGGGAAAAATATATTAAAATGTATAACAGATTTTTTTAGCGCGTGCAATGATTATTGCGAGAAAAGTATCAGGCTGCCGTGTTTACAGTTTTTTAATGAATACGGGATTCACGTTGCAAAAATAATGAAAATTGTAGTATTATTTTAATATGGTATGATTTTCATTATTAATTAACCTGAAAGGAGTATGGCTATGGATAAAAAATCGCTACTACTGTTGCTATTAATTATTCTCCCCTTCATTGCGTATACCTATAGCGCACGTGCATTAGAGATACCGGCAGGGCTAGAAACCGTGACGGGTGAGGATGG
>CAYYOQ010000212.1:0-2582 GCA_964473235.1 uncultured Thermodesulfobacteriota bacterium
TCGTACATGAAGGCCAACACCTCTTTTCTGTGGTTATAGAGGCGTTCGAGGAGATTTAGGGCTTTGGTTTTTTTGCGCTTCCCTCTTTTCCTCCTTGTGGTAGATTCTTTTCTCGGCAGAGGGTTCTCGTTGTACCCTTTGTTAAGGATGTTCTGATAACGTGCTTCAAATTGCTGTATCTGTTCTTTGAAAAGTATAGCTGTGCTGGTTTTTGCCTCATCAACGGATTTCTTCATATCCACGAGGCAGTCTATCATGTCTTTGGCCCAGTGTTGATCGTATTGTTCGTGGAGGAAAATCAACTCACGTAAATGGTGGGCATTGCAAAGGCCATGGGTGCAATGGTATTTGAAATAAGGCTTCCAGAAATCGTGAATGGACCGTCCATTGAAATTGGGAAGTATGCCCATATAATCCATGGCATCGCAACCGCGTGTGGGATGAATTTGATAGTAGGTTAAATGAGGGGTAGAGGCTGCGTGTAACCATTGCAGCTTTCCGTCTACGGAAGAACCTGTTTCATCAAAGTGTACTACCGGTGATTGTTCAAGCTGCTGGTGGATTTGATCGAGGGGTTGCTGTAAGAGTTCAGAACATGTCTCAGTGATGTTCGTTAGGGTGCCTTCACTTAAATCTGTTGAGAACAGGTCACGAAATAACTCACGGGTACGATTATAAGGCAGCAGTTGGTAGTGTCTCAAATAGACTGCAATTGCTTTCAGCCGGGGCCCCTATTGTACCGGGGCCTTGACCTGTTCGGGAAACGTTGCTTTGTTTTTGATGTCCGCAATGAGGGCACTCCTTGAGGTGAGCTTGATGACAGGTGACCTCCATGGGGAGGGGAGGGATATCGAATACCTGCCGCTTTCCCACGTTAATAGGTGCTTCATCGGCCAGGCAACAACCACAACGCTGGCATTGTTTAACAGAATAGACAACGATGTGATCGGGATTATCCACCATCTTCAGTGTAGATCTCGAATGGCCTTTTTGGCCGCCTGGGTTACTTTGCCCCCGTGGCCGCAAACTTTTCGGAGAAGGCTTTTTCAGGCCATCAGATGATGGAGGCTTACTGCGGTTGCGACTGTTCTTGGCAAGCTGATCTTTAAGCCTTTGCACCTCTTTCTGTGGCTCAGCAACCTGCTGTTGCAACAGGTTCACTTGGCTCGAAAGTTCACAAAGTACTTTGACGACTACCTCCGGGCCAGCGTGATAGATAGCTAAAGCTTCTTCATGCGTCATCACACAATCGCTTTCGAAAGTTTTTGATCAAAGGGTAAACATAGATGTCTTTGGGCGGCACTTTAATGGTACGATCTCGATCATTACGGGTGCGTCCTTGGGTTTGACCCGTTAAAATCCAGTTGGCAGCTTTGTAACAGGTTCCTTGGAATCGAGTCCTGTCCACGAGTGTTTCCAGTAAATGAACAGGATGGTTGTACTTGGTGGTCCAGTCATTACAGATGCACTGTGAACTCCGAGAAAGAATATGGCTGGCCAAGTGCGGAACCTTTACCCATGGCAGAATGAGGAACCGCATGTTATTGGTAAGGTAAGAGAGGTTCGCTTCACGTCTCTGGCAATCCCATCCTATAAACCTATCGCGTGGGGCCATCTTCCATGCTGCGGAGCCAAAAAGGAGACAAGCTAAGGGACGATTATTGCAGTCACGAACCAGATACTTCATATTCTCGCCCACGGTAGTGCGATATCCAAGATAGTGATAATGAGATAAAAGACAGTTAAATAAAGGATGATCATCGGATTGTGGGGTTACTTGCACAATTTTTAACGGAACCAGTGTGTTCAGGATACCGCATATCTTTTTGATCGAATGAGGAATCAATGTAGCCGAGCGTTCTCTAAACTCGTTTACTGGTGGAACCTGGCGGGGCGGCAACTTAATATAACCAGCTCGCTCGAGTTTTAGCAGGAGGGTTCGGCAAGCCATATCCTTAAGTTGTTGCCCATTTGGTCTTAACCATTCCCACTGTTTGCAAAGTTCACGTGATACCTTGGTGCGATTCCAAGAGGGATGGTTGGCCAGTAATTGATTGATGAAGTGGATATCGGCTGGTGTTATCTTTCTTCCTTGCATGACCATGACCTTTTCCATGGCCAAAAAGATAGCATAAGAAAAGCGATGAGTCCAGCAAAAAAATGAAGAATAGTAAGTTCTTTATTATCGTCCTTTCAGCCTAGGCTATACGGATGGGCAGTACCTTTTGCCTCGTTGGGGAGATGCACCTGAATAGTTACTATCAAAGTATCTATTCTCCCCTTTTTGCTGGCTCCGCTATGGGTTCAGTGGTTTCTGCAATAGATTTCTGGATGATTTTTTGGGCGCTCTTAGGTACGTTACAGGGGGGGGAAGACTTTATTATTTAAGGAGATAAAGGTTTCAATTGAATGGTCTTTGTGCAAAATACTTACTTTTATAAAAAATCTGTTAAAAAAGCATTAAAGTTTTAAATTATAGTGCCGATAACAAAAATAGATTGATAGCTTTTTCATTTTTTCACCTATAGAGAGGAGTGATGGCGGAGCGCATCATTCCTCTTTTAATTTCATTTGGTAGTTTT
>CAYYOQ010000212.1:2682-4667 GCA_964473235.1 uncultured Thermodesulfobacteriota bacterium
GAGAGGAGTGATGGCGGAGCGCATCATTCCTCTTTTAATTTCATTTGGTAGTTTTAAGGTGCTTGCCTTTCTCTGCCCTGCAATGCTTTGTTTCTCCTTTTCCACGAACGCCTTGATCAAACTCAAGTTTTTCCTACCATCGTAATCATTTCTATTAATGTTCTCCCCATTTTTATAAATATCTCTATACTGTATATCAACATCCTCATAGTGTAACCTGGCTACGACATTAAGCTGATCATTAAGATATTCCATCGAGCCTTTAGTGACCCGCGCTATAGTATGATGTAGTTTTACTTTTTCTGCTGCCATCCTGGTCGTGCCACTCCTGAGCGAGCTTTCCATTCCGATTGGTGTTTTCTACACGTTGAGCTCAAAAAATTTAGCTCATAAAAATTTCTATTTGATAGTGCTTGATTTTTGTGATATCGAATTACAAGAAAGACTAGTGCATTAATGGCAGGTGATACTTACTTGCCCTGTTTTATTTTTTACACTATGATTATACAAAATGCACTTGGTAGTTGAGATTTCATAGTAAACCATGAAGTAGAAAAGGATTACATAGATGGGTAAGAAGAAGGATATGGAAGAATATGTGTTCATGGTGATGAAGAAAAAGGACTATGAACTGTTAAAGAAATCGTTAAAGAAGAGCGGTAAAAATAAAGGAAGGACCGCGAGTAAAGGTAGGGGTAGAGATAGTAAGTCATTTGAAAATTACCTGTGCAAATTGACCAAGAAGATCGAGGATCACTACTAGTATGATCATCTCGAGGAAGGCACTTTTAATAGCTTACCTGAGAGAGTGATGCATGTTTCTTTTTGGTATTGCTTACACATCGAGCGAGAGAAGCTTTCGCTTTCTCTTGTGCTCACTATTTCTCAATACCATAGTTTGTAAGGGAGAAGAGGGTTGAGATGAGAAAAATGGTTTTAGTGCTTTTGCTGGTGCTTATTTTTTGCTCTCCCTGCTTTGGGTTTGAGTTGATGGTGCTGGGTGATTCACGGTCTGGCATAGGGAATGAGGATTACCAGAAGACCGAGGAGATTATTAATGATGCGGTAGCATATACGGAAAGTACCTATAACGAACTGGTAGGCATTGTCATGACTGGCGACTATGTGAACAGAGGGCGGGATGAGGATGAGTGGGAGGAATGGATAGAGGCAAATGAAAAGGCATTTGTCTATCCCCTCTACCCCTGCATTGGGAATCATGATGATGAAGATGGTGATTATGCTGGGTGGAACTACTATCACACCTTTGGGGTGTGGAGATGGTGGTCAGTAGATATAGGAGAGCTTCATCTGGTCTCGCTCGATGCCACCCTGGATGATTTCGATGTGTTTTTCTTATATGAGTATGTGCTTGAGATGATGCAATACTTCTGGTGTGAGGATGATTTGAAAGCGCACCAAGATAAGCCCACCATTGTGATCTGGCACAGCCCGGCCTACGGCTCTTATACCTGGTTTTTGAAGGGACACGGTTCCGATAGTTTTATGCGGGAACGATACGTTCCTCTCTGTGAGCAGTATGGGGTGGAAATAGTAATGTGCGGGCATAATCACTGGTACGAGCGGGCAACCGTGAACGGGATAAGGCATGTTACCACAGGAGGAGGAGGGGCACCACTGCTTCCCGTATCGCCTTTACCTACCGATAAGGTTGGGGGTTCTCAAGTAAACATTTCTGCCTATCATTGGTGTGTGGTGAGTGTAGGTGAGGGGATGGTGAGAGTGGATGCGATCGAACATGCAACACATAAGGTTCTGGATTCCTTTGAAATTGAGTTTTGACAACTTCGTAAAAAGTCCATCTGCTGCGTTGCACTGCATCCTCACTCATTGCGGCGTACACGCACGTACGCCTCATTCCTTCGTATTTGTGCGCCTTGCGTCTGAATCTTTTTACTTTGTCGTCTGATTTTTGACTTTTTGCGAGACCATCAGTTTTAGTTGAAAGCGCTTCAAGGGGCAAG
>CAYYOQ010000213.1:0-4662 GCA_964473235.1 uncultured Thermodesulfobacteriota bacterium
ATACTCCTGGAGCGATTGTACTTCCATAGTATCGTTTTTAATAAGATGTTCAATACCACTGACTGATGCTTGTGCACCTGCAATAGTAGTGATCAGAGGTACATTGTAGAGAATGGCGTGAGATCGTATCTTCACTTCATCAACCCTCGGAGTTTTGCCCGCAGGAGTGTTAATCATCAGATCCACCTTACCATCTTTAATCAGATCAATAATGTTAGGTCTCACCCCCTCGTAGAGTTTTGGTAAGGTCTGTACCTCTATACCATTTTTTATCAGCGCCTGTGCGGTACCAGCAGTTGCCATGATGGTGAAGCCGAGATCAGCAAGCTTTCTGGCGATGAGCACGATATTCCTCTTATCCTGGTTTTTCACACTGATAAACACCTTTCCCTTTTTCGGTAATCGCTGTCCTGCAGCGATCTGACTTTTTGCATACGCCGCGCCAAAGGAAGTAGCTATCCCCATCACCTCTCCTGTTGATCTCATCTCAGGACCTAAAATTGCATCCACCCCGGGAAAACGGACAAAGGGGAACACCGATTCCTTCACGGCAATGTGGTTAATCTCTTTTTCCTTGGTGAATCCTAATTCTTCTAGCGTCTTTCCCAGCATGATTTTTGTCGCAAGTTTCGCCAGTGGAACTCCTATCGCCTTGCTCACGAAGGGAATAGTCCTGCTCGCGCGGGGATTTACCTCGAGTATATACACCACATTGTTTTTAACCGCATATTGGATATTTAAAAGCCCTTTCACCTCAAGTTCCTTTGCGAGGGCGTAGGTATTTTTTCTGATCACCTCCAGTATATCCTTTGCAAGGGTGTGGGGCGGGAGCACCATAGCGCTATCACCCGAGTGTATCCCCGCTTCCTCGATGTGCTCCAAGATGCCACCTATCACGCAGCGGCTGCCATCTGCAATTGCATCTACATCCACCTCAATTGCGTCCTCTAAAAACTTGTCAATGAGAATGGGATGCTGGGAAGACGCCTCAACCGCCTTCTCCATAAAATTGCGTAATCCCTCATCATCATATACTATCTCCATTGCCCTTCCACCGAGCACATAGGAAGGTCTCACCACCACCGGATAGCCAATCCTGTTTGCAACCTTGCGGGCCCCCTCAAATGAGGTTGCAGTTCCATTGTCAGGCTGGACCAGGTTTAATTTCTTTACTACCTGTTGAAACCTTTTTCTGTCCTCTGCTCTATCGATAGAATCCGGACTGGTACCCAGCACCTTTACCCCTGCCTTCTCTAAGGGCATAGCGATGTTGAGAGGGGTCTGCCCGCCAAACTGCACCACCACACCGAGGGGCTTTTCCAGATCAACAATGTGGAGCACATCTTCAACCGTCAATGGTTCAAAATACAACTTATCTGAGGTATCATAGTCAGTAGAAACAGTCTCAGGATTGCAGTTGATCATAATACTCTCAATCCCCTCTTCCTTCAGTGCATAGGACGCGTGACAGCAACAGTAATCAAATTCTATCCCCTGCCCAATTCGATTAGGTCCCCCTCCCAAGATCGCCACTTTTCTATTCCGAGAGGGTTCACTCTCATTCACCGTTTCATAGGTGGAGTAGTAATAGGGTCTCTCTGCCTTGAACTCTCCTCCACAGGTATCCACAAGTTTAAATACGGGTGTGATACCACGCTTCTTGCGATATGCCCTCACCTTCTTTTCCTTTGAATTGAGAAGGGTGGCAAGTTGAATATCAGAGAAACCGGACTGTTTTGCTTTCATGAGGAGGTAGGGAGTAATTTCGATCTTGTGCTCTGGGGATGCACACCTAAAGCGCTTGATTTCCTCCTCTATCTCCACAATCTGTTTTATATTGTCAATAAACCACCGGTCAATCTTTGAAAGTTCATAGAGCTCATCCACAGTGAGACCGAGTTTAAGACCATACCTGAGGTAAAATAACCGCTCATCATTGGGAATCCTTATCTTCTCTTTCACCTTTTCCATGAGCCCCTCAGGCGGGGATGCGAGCACCACGTCGGTAATCTTATCTTTTCCATCTGCACCCAGCCCATATCTTCCCGCCTCGGTAGATCGTATCCCTTTCTGAACCGCTTCTCTGAAATTTCTTCCGATAGACATCGCCTCGCCCACGGCTTTCATCGAGGTGTTAATCACCCTCTCTGCCTGAGGAAATTTTTCAAAGGTAAATCTGCATATCTTAAACACGCAATAATCAACCGTTGGTTCAAAAAAGGAGGTGGTTTTCCCTGTAATCTGGTTAAGCACCTCTGGCAAGGTTAGTCCAACCGCTAACTTGGTCGCAACCCGTGCGATGGGAAAACCGGTGGCTTTTGATGCGAGCGCAGAACTCCGTGAGAGCCGCGGATTAACTTCAATAATGACAATGTGTCCATTATCAGGATTCTGACCGAATTGAATGTTCGCCCCTCCCCCGGTGATGTCAACCTTTCTTATGATCTTTTTGGAGAGATTCACAAACTGCGTGTACTCTTGAGCAGTAAGGGTCTGGGAAGGCGCAACCACAATACTGTCACCGGTGTGCACTCCCATCGGGTCTACATTCTCCATAGAGGTAATCATAATAACATTATCCACACAGTCCCTCATCACCTCATATTCAATCTCCTTCCACCCCAACACCGATTGTTCCACCAGCACCTGTCCCACCGGGCTTATCTCAAGACCTTTTTCTAGAAACTGTACCAATTCCTCTTTGTTATACGCAGTAGCACCACCGCTTCCACCCAGACAATAGGCAGGTCTCAAAATCAAAGGGAACCCAATCCCTTGACCTATTTTCAAACCCTCTTCCACACTAGTAGCAATTCCACTCTTGGGCACATCAATCCCTATCTCCTGCATCGCCTTCTTAAAGAGATCCCTGTCTTCAGCCCGTGAGATTGCTTCAACACTTGCCCCAATAGACTCCACCCCATACTTTTCCAGTATCCCCTCCTTCATTAAGAAGAAAGCCAAATTTAAACCGGTCTGGCCGCCCAAGGTAGGCAGTATCGCATCAGGCCGCTCTTTTTTAATAATTTCAGTTACCGCTTCCACGGTGAGGGGTTCAATGTAGGTCACGTCTGCCAGGCCCGGGTCAGTCATAATGGTAGCAGGGTTGCTGTTGACCAGTATGGTGAAATACCCCTCTTCCTTTAGTGCCTTGCAGGCTTGTGAACCTGAATAGTCAAATTCACAGGCTTGCCCGATCACAATGGGACCAGAACCAATCATGAGTATCTTCTTGATATCGGTGCGCTTTGGCATGGTTCACCCCTTTCTTCTATTTTCCCGTCATCGCTAAAAATCTTTTAAATACCTCATGCTCCTCATTACAACCAGGACTTGCAGGATAATACTGAGTGGAAATAAACTTTAGAGGAACACTTTCTATCTCCTCAATAGTTTCATCATTAACATTGCGCAAGGTAATAGTGACATCACTTCTCCCCCCAAGTGAAGGTTCATCTACCACCCATGAGTGATTCTGCACCGTAATATCGCCCTTATAGGAAGAAGGTGATCTCACGGGATAATTAACCCCATGATGGCCTACCTTCATCTTCTTCACATTCCCCCCTAGTGCGCGACAGATTAGTTGATGCCCTGTTGAAATACCTAACAATGGGATAGTACCAATGAGCTTTTTCACTGCCTCTACAATGCCAGGAAGCGCCTCGTCTTCTTCAGGGCCACCAGAGATGACTACACCGTCGAGATGCAGACTCTTAATCTCCTCCGAACTTGTACGATAAGGTAAGAGGGTAATAGTACACCCCAGGGCAGTCAATTGTGCAATAAAGCTGTTTAAGATACCAAGATCTAAAATGCCTAGGTGAGGACCTGAGCCTCTCTCCTCACGTTTTGTTACCTCTTTTACCGAGATGTCCTGTATAAAATCTCTTTTCAACCGCTTTTTCCCCTCTTGTAACTTTTTCATGAGCTCTTTTCTCTCCGCCCCATTGCTGGAAAGTATCCCCAGCATTTCACCCCCGTCTCGAATCTTAACCGCTAACGTTCTCGTGTCTATCTCGCCTATTACCGTCACCTCTTCCTGTCTCACCAAGCCCTCAAAAGAATCTTCCGCCTGCCAGTTAGAATACATGGCGCTTTTTTCCTTAATTACCAGTCCCTCAACCCAGCATTTTCTCGATTCATAGAATTTCTTGGCAACACCGTAGTTACCGATGAGGGGATAGGTAAGCACCACAATCTTTCCTGCATTCGCCGGATCGGTCATAATCTCTTGATACCCAACTACCGAGGTGTGCAATATTACCTCTCCCACCCTCTCATCAGCCTTTCCTAGAGAGATGCCCTCAAAATAAGTCCCATCTTCTAACAATACTATCCCTTTCATTTGCTTCTCCCTTTAGCATAGACAAAACCGAAACTACAGGGCAATGTTTTAGCCTCTGAACAGAAACTATTCCTCTCGCTCATTTAAGCTCCATATCTATACTAAATTACATAAAAATAATGAAGTAAAATATTATTAAAGCCTGAACTCTTAAACCCTTCAACTCTTTAACTCTTGAACCCTTGACCCCTAGAATCCTTGAACCCTATTTATTTAGTCACACTCGATAGAAAATCCATTATCTCCCTGTTGACCTCATTAGGTTTCTCATCAAACAAGGCGTGGGCAGCACCTTTGATAATCACCAATCGTGA
>CAYYOQ010000214.1:0-4656 GCA_964473235.1 uncultured Thermodesulfobacteriota bacterium
AAGGGAGTTACTGTGCGATCAGCTGTTTCCTGAGGATGTCGAGGGCGTACTGAGAGGTCATAAATTTTATCTGTTCCCGATCGCCATAGAATTTAAGCTGCTCAGTGCTCACCGATCGGGCGTGTGCAAGAGCGATGAATACTGTTCCTACCGGTTTTCCAGGGGTCCCCCCCGAGGGACCGGCAATGCCGGTGACCGCTACTCCAAAGGTGGTCTTGCTTAACACCTTCACCTCTCGTGCCATGTGCGCGGCGACCTCTTTGCTCACCGCACCGTGGCGGTTGAGCAGGGAGGCGGGTACTTTGAGCAGTGCTTTTTTGGAGGTGTTACTGTATACTACCAGCGCTCGCTCAAGATACTCTGAGCTCCCGGGCACGTTGGTGAGTCGGTGGGTGATCAGTCCGCCGGTACAGGATTCCGCGACCGCGAGGGTTGCCCCTTGTGACTTAAGTAGGCTGCCCACTACCTCTTCCAAGGTGTGCTCACCTTCAGCGAAGACAATGTCACCTAGGATTCTGGTGACGGCGCGGGTTACGGACTTGAGCTTCTTCTCGATGGCGCGTGTGTCGTTTCCCCGGATGGTGAGTTTGAGAATGATTTCAGGGTAGTGAGGCAAAAAGGCGAAACGGATTTCCTTTTCCTTTTTTATCAGCTTACCCAGTATCTGATCACAGTAGGATTCGCTCTTGCCAAAGATCTTGAGCAGCTGTGATTTGACGATGGAGGTTTCAGGAAGTTCTCTTTTGAGAAGGGGGATAACGGTTTCTTCACACATGCGTTGCATTTCCCGGGGGACGCCGGGCATGAAGATAAAGAGCGTATTGTCTTTGGCGAGGTGAAATCCACAGGCGGTGCCTATCGGGTTAGGGACGATGGTGGCACCCGCAGGGAGGTAGGCTTGCCTCACATTGTGAGGACTCATGGCGCGACCAAATTTCTGAAAACGTTCTTCCATAGTCTTGAAGGCTTCTTTGTTGAGGAGCAGTTTTCTCCTGAACGCCTCTGAGGCAGCCTTCGCGGTGATGTCATCCACCGTGGGTCCCAAGCCACCAGTGACGAGTGCTACGCTTACCGTTCCCTGAGTGCTTCTTAAGGCTTTTATAATATCCTTATGGGTATCTCCTACGGTAGTCATTTTCACCACCTCGATTCCTAAGGGGTGGAGCTGGGAGGCGATGAAGGTGGCGTTGGTGTTCTGGACACTTCCGGAGGTGAGTTCATCGCCTATGGTAATAATTTCTGCTCTCATGGTGAGTTCTCCTGCATTCTGCGTAAGGGTAATAGGTACCTGCTGATAGAGAAGCCTGTAGCATGATCATGGTAGTTGCTCAGCGTATGCTAAGATAGTAGCGTACTGCCTGGAGCACCAGGTTAGCATACACCCCTGCGATCAGGTCGTCCAACACCACATCCAAACCACCTTTCTTTCGTTGGTTAAAAAAATTTGCTGGAGGAGGTTTGATGATGTCAAAGAGGCGAAAGAGGATAAATCCGCTCGCGAGATAGACCGGACCACGAGGTATAAGGAACATAGTAACTAAAAAACCTGCCAGCTCATCAATCACGATATGACGACAGTCTTTCTCCTGAAAGATATGCTCGGCTCTGCCGGAGAGCCAGACCGCTACTGCGCAGATGATCAGGGTAAGCATCCCGTAGAAGAGGGGAGGGAGGAGGGAGACGAGGAGATATACAATGATGCCTAGCGTTAAGGTGCTAAAGGTAGCGGGAGCAAAGGGGAAATAGCCGGTATAAAACCCGGTAGAAAACAGAGTAACAATTTTTCTCCCTGTTTTCATGACCGAACCTTCTCCACCCTCACCGGGGCATTAGGAGGCACTTTTTTAAAGATGGTGGTATCCCCAATAATTTTTCCAAAGACGTTCACCGCACTGGCGGGCCTAATCTCACTCCCTTGGCTGATGGGAGTAGGACCAAAGAAGATACAAAAGGCAGGGCCTTGAGGCCAGTATCCGAGATCACCTGGCGCTACTATCTCTTGGGCATCTTTTTCTAAACTTGCTCTAAGGGGAATAGTGAAATAGATTTCATCTCCCCAGAGGTTACAGGTTGATTCAAAGGGTAGTGCATTCCAGATAGCATCGGCAGTGGGTGTGTTCAGAAGGCGTGCCTCTGAGAGTGCTTTTCCCGCAATGATTGTAATTTTTTTTTCTCCAGGGCTCATAGTGTTTCTACAATAGCTGCGGCGAGCAGAGGCAGCATGATTTCATGGTGCCCAATGAGATGATAACCCTTACCTCCTTGAGCAGTAGGACGTTCTACTACATTAACTGAAGGACGGTAGTGGCGGATGAAATCCATATTGACGGTGGTTAGATTTTTTATACCTCTCTTAAGATTAGAGTTGAGGGCTATGGCTTTGAGAAATACCTCTGGCAAAATTACCGCTGAGCCTATATTGAAATACACCCCTCCCTCCAACTGTGACACCATCTGGGAAAATCTAGTAAAGTCTTTGTGGCTCAATTTCCCGGTGGCGGCACCGTCAAAGCTGGGATGCAGGTGGATGGTATCGGTCCCGATGCTCACGTGGACAGTACTTATGATGTTATTCCTTGCTGCAGCGGCTAAAAGACTCATTCCCAAGTAAGGTGGAGAGAGTTCTAGAAGGTGTCGTCCTATGGCTTCTCCCATTCCCCACTTATGGTGTAGGCCTTTTTTTACCGCTTGGTTGATTACCTGTGCTGCCTCAGGTGACATGCCAAATGTACCGCGCTGAAGGCGCGGCGACACGTCTTCTGAGGTTTTGCCTGCGAGTGCTATTTCAACATCGTGAATCGCGCCCGCACCGTTCATGGCGAGGCAGGAGATAATTCCCCTCTGCATGAGGTCAATGAGCAGAGGATTTAATCCTACCTTGATCACATGGGCTCCGATTCCGAAGATGATCGGCTTTTTTCGATGACGGGCTTTGACCACGCGCTGGACAATATCTTTAAAATCCTTGGCAGCTAAGATATCAGGGAGGGTTTCAAGGAATGAGTAGAAGCTTGTTCCCTTCTCATAGGGGGTGCCAAACTCGTTGACCGATACTTTACTGGGTCTTTTCCTCAAAGGGGTGGTCTTGATTTTTCTAAAAGAAGAAGTCCCTGGTGTTTTTCCCATGCTTATTTGTGAGAGAGAAACTGTTGTTCGACTAGTTCACAGATGATATGACCTACGGTGATCTGCACTTCCTGAATGCAGGGCACATTGGCTGACTCGACGTGGAGGTGGTAATCGACGAGCCTGCCCATTTCACCACCATCCTTTCCCGTAAGCCCGAGTGTTTTAATACCCATTTCCTGTGCGGCTTCAATAGCCTTGATCATATTGGGAGAATTACCGCTGGTACTTATTCCCCAGGCGATATCGCCCCTTTTGCCTAAGGCTCGAATTTGTCGGGAGAAGACTTCAGAAAAATCACGGTCATTACTGATACTGGTGAGGGTGGAGGTGTCGGTAGTAAGCGCCAGCGCTGCCAGGGGAGGTCTCTCGGGCGATCTCTGGTGGAGCCGGTTCACAAATTCTGCGGCAAGATGTTGGGCGTCAGCGGCACTTCCTCCGTTGCCAAACAGCATGATCTTATTGCCTGATTGGAGCGCGTCTATCAGAAGGTGGACTATCTCTACGATCTTGGCGCTGTTTTTTTGAGCAAAGGAGATTTTTAAATCCGCGCTCTCTTTAAATCTTTTGATGATACTGTCGTGCATGAAGGACCCTTTCACCACTTGATTATTGCAAGTTATGGACACCATCATAGTGAGATAGCGTGGCTCTGTCAAGGGAATTAACTCTGGGTAAGAAGGTGAAAAACATCAGCACCTCATAAAAAGCTTTACAACAGGTAAAAAGTTTTACACTATAGGGCTGGACCACTCGTTGAGGGGGGATAGTATGAGAAAATTTTTATACATGTTTTTTTTGATGCTCGTCATTCTTTTTTGTGTAGGGTTTGCGCTGTTGAATTCGCAGCCCATACAGCTTAACTTTTTTTGGTTACCGGTGAGGCCGCTACCGCTTTCTCTTGTGGTACTTGTCTCTTTTTTTGTGGGGATTATCCTAGGGAGTATAGTTGATATAGGAGCACGGCTTTCTTTGAAAAGAGAGGTAAAAAAACTTACCAGAGAATTAGAGGGAATCAAGGGAACACAAGATTTTTGACGGGACTGGTGTGGGCATAAGCGTCTAGAGATCAGGTATAGGATTGAGGAGGTAAGGTATGAGGTATAATCATCTAGGGAAAACCAATGTAGAACTCTCTGTCATTTCTTTCGGTGGTCTCCCCCTTTTTTTCATGAAGCCGGATGAGGCGATTCCCCTGATCAATGCTGCTCTCGATGAGGGGATAAATTATATTGACTGTGATGAGGGAGGAAATCAATTTGTTCCCAAGGTCGTGTATGAAGATACCAGAAACAAACTGGGGCAGGTACTCAAAACACGCAGGCACGAGGTTAAGGTTGGCATCAAAAGCATGTTTGCCAAGAAAGATGAGGTAGCCCGTGATATCGATAAGGCTCTGGAGTATATCTTCAAAGGCACCAGCCGGGAGGTGATTGATCTCTTTCACTTAGCGCATGTGGATGTTGACGAAAAGCTGGACCTACTTCTCTCTCCTCAGGGCGGACTGGCAGCGGCTGAGGAGGCGAAGAG
>CAYYOQ010000215.1:0-4634 GCA_964473235.1 uncultured Thermodesulfobacteriota bacterium
AGAATATTTCGCTTTAAATCGGGTGGGGGTATACTTGAGCGCAACCTCCCGTAAGATTTCTACGGTAACCTTTGTTTTCCTCTCCACCGCAATCTCATCCGCTACCTGATGAAGCTTTTTAATGGCAATGGAACGAATGAAGTGGGGAAGTAACTGGGCAATCTTGCCCAATGCCTTTTCAGCATCCAGCTCCCAGGGTACTTCCCCTGCTGAGATAATCCCTTCCATCTCTCCCTTGGTTTCGATAAAAATCTTGGTATAAATTTCGTTCCCAATCGCCTGGACGAGATGCTTTGCCCCCATAAACCCCATGAAGGGAGTAGTCTCCGAGAAGATGTGTCCGATAAGGGGAATGTCAGCAAAGAGAAAGTTCTTGAAACCCAAATCGGTTGAGAGTTTCAGATCATAGTAGTTTCCCAGGATGATGGTGGGGGATTTCTCTAAGAACAGTCTTTTCTTCTCGTCAATGCTCGGATTTACCAGAACCGTTGAACACACCTGATCAACCTTCTCTTTAGCCCGATCGGTGCCTACCGTTACCAGACCAATCTCCATGCCCAGCTCCCTTTTAAGGAAACGGCTGATCCCCACGCTGTAGCTATCGCAATTATCAGTGGAGAGCGCTGCGCTGGACTCAAAAAAGGTATTGGTAACCAAAAGGGTGGTGATAAAATCGAGACCGCTCTGCATCTCCTGAGCAAGGTATGCCTTCGCATCAATCTGAAAAAATTGAGCAATCTCCTCAAGCCAGGCAGCCGATTCTCTAAATCCTATAGGAACATGATCTGCAACATAGGGGATGTTGAAGCGTTCCTTCATCCTTTCCGCTACTACTACCCCCCAATCATAGGGATACATGCAAATGTTAAGGGCAGCGCGAGGTGCATTCTCAATTTCACTTACGGTACAATCCGCAGTTAAAACTGTATGAACGCTGACACCGATGTGGGATAACATCCTCTTGAGCTCAAAGGCATCTGCTCTCCAGTTGAAGGTGTTATAGGTAGGACCAATCAGGTTAATCGTTCTCTCTGCCTTTCCTACGGAAGGGTCCATCAAGTCTATAAGAGAGATAAAGGCTTTTTCTTTCCCCTCTGCAAGGGAGCCTCCAATGGGGGGATGGATGGTGATCGTCTTATCAAAACCAACCTTGCTGACTACTCCTTCCACATCATCTCCGGTGATTTCAACCACTGGCGAGGTGATGACAAAAATAGCTTTGGGGTTTTCAGCAACTACCTTTTTAAGAACATCCTCCAGTTGGGTCTCTGTACCCTGCATCACATTCCCATAGGAGACCAACGTGCTATAAAAATCAGGGTGCCACTCGTTGCAGAGGCTATTCATATGCTGCATCATGTAGCATCCAGGGGGTGCGTGGAAGATCATCCTTGCGTCCTTAATACCCTGTGCAACCCATACCGCCCCCTCAAACGAAGAAGGTTTATGAATCTCCTTCATCTTCATCTTTGCTGCTTCCGGATAGTCTGGTGTGTGGTCAATCCGCTCAGAACCCTTAGGCACAGATACCTCCTCCATAGTGAGCCATTAAATCCCGCCACTCCTCAAACACTGGTCTCCTGAGATTGTCAAAGAAATATTCACCAAAATCGAGTGCATAGTCATACCCATACTCATTCAGGTAGTTCTCATTGATATGACAGGGGATAAGTTTTCTTATCACCTCCACTCTCCCCTGAAAATCTGCAAAGATGACCTGAGGCTTATAGAAATCAGCCAGCTTTGCAACCGTATCAAAGTCCTCTTCGTGAAAGGTAATCTGGGACCGATAGCGATCCAACAGTATCTTTTTCTCCTGCTGGGCAAACTTATTACGCATGGAGGGAACAATAATTACCTCCGCCCCTAGCTCAGCCAGAATTTTACCAATGGAAGTCTCATTGGCAGGGCCTGAAACCAACAGGACCCTGATCTTTTCACGTTTGAACTGCTCTTTAATCCTCTGCCACCGGGGAAGAACTCTCTTCTCCTCACGGGCTACAATCTTTCGGAGCTTTTGACTACCGGTGAGATCCGCAACACCCCGTAAAAAATTTGAAGTTCCCTCTACCCCCACCGGCAGTTCACTATACTCTACTTTCGAACCAAATCTCTCACTCAACCTCTTGCTGGTGAGGTAAGGAACCAGGTGAAGAGGACAGAGGAACTCTGCCTTGACAATCTTTGCCATCTCATCTATATGCCCGGCAGGAAAGGCATAGGTGGTAATCCCCGCCTCTCTCAAAGGTGAGGTGAGTGTTCCCAAACTGTCTGCATCCTGTCCCGCCCGCCCTAAAAGCCCCACTGAATTTTTAACTACCTCCTGTGGTTCAAGGACATCGACAATAGCCTTCCAGGAGACATCATTCCCCATGGGAGTTGACCTGGGATGGTTAAACCCGGTCTCACAGTAGGTTACCTTCAAGTCAGGGATTTCATTTTGCAGATCTGTGCTCACACCCTTTACATCTTCCCCAATCAGCTGGGGAACGCAGGTGCTGATGATGACAATGATCTTTGGTGTATACTGTGCATAGACGTTTCTGATCTGCTGTTTGAGATTCTCTTCACCACCAAATATCACCTCACTCTTCTTGAGTGTGGTTCCAATGGTGAGCAATCGAGAAGGCCTGCAGAACATGGAACCTATCTGATTTCCAAAGGTACACGCCTGCGGACCATGTAAAATGGGGATTACCCCTTCAATCTTTCCCAAATTGGCGAGTGCAATACATGAAGAGCAGCAGTGTTCGTAGCACTTAAGAGGCACTTACTTCACCTTTAAATGGGTAAATTGTGAATGGCAGTTTTTTAGCTTACAAGCATGCCAGCCCGCAAGCTAAAGATAACCCGCAACTCGTAACCCGGAACACGCAACTTCATATTGTAAACTAAAGGTTATCAAACATCGAGTCAAAGTTTTTCACATACTCCGCGGTAGATTTTATGTGGGGCGCTATCTCAATCAGCTTCTCATAGGGGTAGGTAACGGTCATTTCATTCTCAGTAAGTCCAATAAACATCCTCCAGGAGAGGTCACTGGTAGAAAAAGTGGGCTCCCTGTTGGTAAAGGCGTAGCGGATATTAAAAATGCATCCCCCACTGCCACCGAATCCTTTAAAGAGATAACCTAAGTACGCCTGGATACGAACCAGAATGTCAGCTTGTTTGGGATTACAGAATATCAGAACGAGATCAGGGTTATCAATTTTACTGAGGGGACCTACCAGGAGGCATTTGTACTCTACTTTAGGAGGCTTAATTTCGTTGATACAGGTCTCGTAAAAGCTCATCGCGGTAGGGACATCCTTGTGGTAGGGAAAGTTCTCTATAAAGCTTTCAATGGCTTTTTGGTACTCCTCCCGTGAGACCTCACACGATCCGGTTGCGATCAACCCCTCGTAGCACTGATGATTCTCTCTCGTAGTATAGAATACCTTCCCCTCCTTAAGCACCTCTCCAATCTGGGCACAGAGACCAGGCGTTGCCACACCCTCATAGTGAGGAATATCTTTAGGGAAAACTTTCAGTGGCTTGAGCGCAACCAGTTCTTTTTTTAAACCCAGGTCTTCCTTTAATGTCTTTTCAATCTCTCTTTTGTCCATTACTACCCTCCTCAGTATAGAGTGTTTAACTCTTCTCACTACACCTTTAATTCAGATTCGGATATTTCGATATCGAAACGTTAGAATGAAAAAATACACAAGTCAACCCTTTTCTTTGAAGTTCCTTGATTTTTCCCGAGAGAGGTGTACCATTATGAAATAATGATGAGATGAGAGAAGAAAATGCAGTTTTGTCTGAAATAGCTAACCTCTGTGAACAAATTCTGAGGATATAGTAATCTTTAAAATGTGAGAACCCTTATAGAAATGTAAGGTTAATTTCGAGGCTTTTTTCACTACAATTGGAGGTTGCGTATGACAATTACCGATAGGATTGAGATCAATCCAAAAGTAATGATGGGGAAACCTGTAATTCGAGGAACCCGTATTACCGTGGAGCTTATCCTTAAAAAACTTAGTGAAGGAGCAAGTGACTCAGAGTTACTAGAAGCCTATCCTAAACTTACTCGGAAAGATATCCAGGCTGCGATACGGTATGCAGCCGATATCTTATCTCATGAAGAAACAATCATTCTAAGCTCATCAAAACGGGTAGCAAGGAAATAAGACGTGCGTTTTCTTGGCGATGAAAGCTGCGACTTTTCAGTAGTAAAAGCTCTTAGAAAAGCTGCTTATGACGTGCTTTGTGTTTCAGAAATTAGCCCAAGGGCAGATGACACTGACGTTATAAAACTTGCTGTTCAACAGAAAAGGATCCTGTTAACAGAAGATAAGGATTTCGGTCAATTGGTTTACGCACATGGTCAAAAGACACCTGGTGTAGTTTTCCTAAGATTTCCGACTTCAGCACGAAGAGATATCTCAAAGGATATTGTTGACCTGGTCAAGCAGCAAGGAGAAAATCTGATTGGATGCTTTACCACCGTACAACCTGGTAAAATTCGCATCACTCGTAAACCAAAGGGTTAATCAAACGCTTTAAATTTCCTCCTTGTCAGACAATTCCAAATTCTTTTCGAAAAAGTCAACCCTTTTCTTTGAATCTTATGGTATTTCAAACTTTTAAAT
>CAYYOQ010000216.1:0-4617 GCA_964473235.1 uncultured Thermodesulfobacteriota bacterium
GTACTATAAGGAGGAAGAAAATGAAGAGAAGAGGAAGCGGAATACTTCTCCATATCACCTCCCTTCCCTCACCCTATGGGATTGGAGATATGGGACCAGCGGCTTACCAGTTCGCAGCTTTTCTTGCAGATGCTCGTCAGCACTTCTGGCAAATTCTTCCCTTAAACCCCACTGACCCGGCGTACGGGAATTCTCCCTACCACAGCATCTCTGCCTTTGCCAACAATGTCTTGCTGATCAGCCCCGAGCTTATGGTACAGGATGGTTTTTTAACTGAGGAGGAACTGAAACCGATACCTGACTTTCTAGGTCGTCGGGTCAAGTATCTGGAGGTGATTGCCTATAAGGAACGGCTCTTCTCTGCCGCCTTTAAACGTTTTAAAAGAAAGGGTGATAGTGAATGTGCTCACTTTCTTGCAGAGCATGCTTATTGGCTTGAAGATTTTGCCCTCTTCATTGCACTCAAGGCGCATTTTAAGGGGAAGATGTGGAGTGACTGGCCAGAGGAAGTGCGTGATCGGCATCCGGATGCCCTGCATGCATGGCGAGAAAAGCTCCGCGGTAAAATAGAGAGAGAGAAATTCCTTCAGTACATTCTTTTAAAACAATGGCGAGCGCTCAAAGCGTATTGTAATGAGCGAGATATCCATATTTTCGGGGATATGCCCATCTATGTGGATTATGATAGTGTGGATGTGTGGACTCAGCCGGAGATGGTAAAGCTTGACCAGGAAAAGCGGCCAGCGTTTGTGGCGGGTGTTCCACCTGATTATTTTAGTAAGACCGGGCAACGCTGGGGAAACCCGGTGTATCGGTGGGAGGTGTTAAAAGAAAGGCGGTACTCCTGGTGGATGCAACGCATTGCCCACAATCTGAAGCTTTTTGATATGGTAAGAATCGATCACTTCAGAGGGCTCATTGCCTACTGGGAAATTCCTTCACATGAGGAAACTGCGATTAACGGAAAATGGGTTGAAGCCCCTGCCGAGGATTTCTTTACCCTCGTCACCCAACAGTTTCCTGACTCGCCCATCATTGCCGAGGACCTTGGCATCATTACCCCTGATGTGAGGGAAGTCATGAATCGCTATGGGTTTCCGGGCATGAAGGTGCTTCTTTTCGCCTTTGGTGATAATCTTGCTACCAATCCCTATGTGCCACATAATCACGTGAGAAATTGTGTGGTGTATACGGGAACTCATGACAACAACACAACGAGGGGATGGTTTGAGAAGGAGGCGACTGCAGAAGATAAAAAGCGGCTTTCGAAGTACCTGGGACGGAAAGTATCGGCAAAAGATATTCACTGGGAACTCATTCGACTTGCCATGATGTCGGTATCGGATATGGTGATTTTCCCCATGCAAGATATCCTGGGTCTCGGGGCAGAGGATCGCATGAATCGTCCCTCGACGGTGGAAGGTAACTGGGAGTGGCGACTTTTACCAGAGCAGCTCGCTGCTTCAGTTACTGTGAGTCTTCGGGAAATGGCAGAAATATACGGAAGGGCGTAGGTTATTTGGGGCGCGCGCATAAGCCTTAAAAAGGTTGTAGTGATTGGTGTTTAATGGTGGGCAGAGATGAAGCTGCTCGTTATCATAATTTTTTTAGTGGCGTTTTTGTTGCGACTTCTTTCTCACTGTATCTCGGTGGGAAATGAGAGGAGGATTAAAAAGGAAGGAGCTAAAGAGACACTATTACTTGCCTCCCTCGTGTGCACTGGCGTGGCGAGCTACTTCTTGAGTGAGCGGAAATCTTCTTTGCGTAAATTATGGTGTTTCATTTTGTCAAAGAGTGATCGTGGTTGTATGCCTGCCCGCTCCGCAGTCTTTCCTATACGACCCCCCATTACCTGTAAGAGTCCGGTTAAGTAGGTGCGCTCAAAGTCTTCGAGTATTTGTTGACGTGCTGCTCTCAGTGGTTTTTGCAGCAGTTGCTCGAGAATAGAAAGTATTTCTGGGGAGGTGGGAAGCATGGAGACACGAATTCGATGAGACCCCTGTCGTCTACTGATCGTTTCTGGAAGATCGTTAATGGTAATTTCACCTCCGGTACACAAGAGCATCGCACGTTCTATGACGTTAATCAACTCACGCACATTACCGGGCCATGAGTACTGGCAGAGCGAGGTCAGTGCGTCATCGGTTATTCTATACACTTCCCGTTTTATTCGGGGTCTTAAGTAATGGACGTAGCTTTCTACAAGGGCGGGAATATCTTCACGACGAACCCGGAGCGGGGGAATGGTTAAGTTTACCACACTAAGCCGGTAGAATAGATCTTTTCGGAAGCGCTGTGCTTCTACTTCTGAAGCAAGATTTCGATTGGTAGCAGCGATCACGCGCACGTCTACCTTAAAAGATTTCTCACTTCCCACACGTTGTATTTCATGTTCTTGAAGTACATGGAGGAGTTTTACCTGGAGGTGGAGAGGGAGTTCTCCTATTTCATCAAGGAAGACAGTACCCCGATGAGCAAGCTCAAACCAACCTCTCCGTGACCTTATCGCTCCTGTAAAGGCGCCTTCCTCATGTCCAAAGAGTTCGCTCTCTAACAGGGTTTCTGGTAAGGATCCACAGTTAATGGTAATAAACGGTCCTTCCGATCGGGGACCTTCTGAGTGAATGGCACGTGCGAGTCGTTCCTTGCCCACACCTGTTTCACCGAGAATAAGCAATGGAACGTCGCTGGTGATCACGCGTCGCACAATATCCATAAAGGTTTGCATAGCGGGGCTTGAAGAGACAAAATCAGTAAGCCGCGGCTGGGCGAGTGTTCTTCCTGTGGCAACAGATCGTTTCAAGATTTCACGCTGTTTACTCAGAATGGCCTTAATTACCTCATGGAGCCTTATGGGTGATAGACCTGAATAGAGAACCGAATCGCATCCTGCTGCGATAAGTTGTGCCCGTTCTTCCGGATCTTCTCTGTCTGAGATGATGATTACCTGGGGTGAATCGGGAAGCTGCCTGATCAGTTTCACCGTGTTCGCAACTGGATCTGGGACAAGGGATTTACTCACTATAATGAGATCACTGCTTGCTCGGGATATGCTCTCGAGAGAAAGTTTTTTACCTCTCAAGGTTTCCACAATCACGTCTTGCTGGGTAAGTAGTTTATGCAACTGCCGTTTAAGTTTTGGATTATTAATGGCAACAATCACATGGATAAGCATCGGTGTTTTTACCTCCTAAAAAATATAGATAAGAACTTATACCTCTTATTTTATCGGATGTCAAGACACTTGTTTATAGATTGGGATGTGCAGGTATAACTCACGCTGAATATCTTAATTTATTGAATTATAAGCGTTAATGAAGTCTCGCTAAACACTTTCCTTATGCTGGCATAGTAGTTGCTTAGTTGATCTTGATTATGTTTAAATGCGTGAAGGGAGGTGTTGCATGGATGAAAAAAAAGGAGATTTTGAAAAAAACAAAAGCCAAGCCACAGGTTAAGGTTGGGAAAAAACCGAGTGATTCTGAATTTAAACCACACACACCACCAAAGCAAATTATTGAAGAACTTCCGAAGAGATAAGAGTAAAAGGGTGTGTTCTATACCGGAGTTGCTATAAGAAACTTATTTAAAACTAATTTTTTGAATATGAGAACAAAGAAACGTATTGCAAAAATGGGCATGTGGGTTATGGTAGTAGGGATGAGTTTCCCCTTTAATTCCTTGATCACCGCGGGCGAAAGGGTTTTGATTAATGGGGTGGTGAGTACGATAAAGGATAGTAGTGGAGCGATTACCGCGGTGACATTAAATTTAAAGGTTGAAGGTGAAGGTATTTTCAACATTATCCTTGATGAACAGGGGAAGAAGCTCGGTGCGGAGATGGAGGGAAAATGGGTTGAGGTGATCGGGGAGATTTCTATGAGAGGTGCTGAAAAGTGGTTGGAGGTGAAGAGCTATAGTAAGGTTGAGGAGGGAGTGTTACCGTAACCTAGAGCTTTTCCTAACACCTGGTGGCGGTTTCTGCCTATGGTGAGCAAGGTCAGATGGGGTGTGTGGTAAAGGGCTGGTGTGGGTGAGTATAGGTTATTTTTAGTATCATTAGTAATAGGTAAGAGAAAGGAGGTGAGATCGGAATGATGCGGAAAAGTATATGTGTTGTAAGTATGGTGCTCTTTATTTTTTCTCTTCTCTGCGTGAGCGCCTGCCGTCGCGGGGCGGTGAAGGAAGAAAAACAGGGTATTACCACACCGAAAAGCGAAGGAGTAGTTGAGGATGAGTTGAGTGAGGCACGGAGGAAAGTTGAAGAAATGAGGAAACAGCCAGGTATTAAGCTCTCACCTATCTACTTTGCCTTTGATGATTTTTCCTTAACAGAGGAGGCGAAGGAGACGCTGATTGAGAATGCTGCCTGGTCATTGAATAATCCCCAGAAGAAGGTAGTCATAGGAGGGAACTGTGATGAGCGAGGCAGCAATGAGTATAACCTCGCCCTCGGACAGCGAAGGGCAAACAGTGCCCAGAAGTATTTAGTCAATCTGGGGGTACCTGCGAGTCAGCTTTCCACTATCAGCTATGGGGAGGAGAAGCCAGTAGATTCAGGTCACAACGAAGAGGCCTGGACGAAGAACAGAAGGGATGAATTTGTGACGAAGTAAT
>CAYYOQ010000217.1:0-4572 GCA_964473235.1 uncultured Thermodesulfobacteriota bacterium
ATTGATGGATGAGCCATCAGCAATGACAATCCTTCCTGCCACTGGATAGAGAAGCTCTACCATCGCTTTCACTACCTTGATATCAGTAACAATCCCCCCTTTTTTCACACCATTCTTGATACCGTGATCACTCACGATGTTAGGTTTCAATACTACTGTGTCACCCTTTTTTAAAAACTTTTTTAGCCCCCCAAGGGCTTTGATCACCTTCTCCAGCCCGCGTTTTATCTCTTCATCTGTCTGGGTTTCGGGTATCTTTTCAATCGCCACCACTTCCTCCCGGCGAGAAGATACCTTGTTTACCATCTTCAGTTTTTCAAGGTATATCGCGGTGCTCAAATCCATCTTCACCATGGGGATTCCATAGAGCGTAAACTCCCGGGTAGGTCTAAAACCGTATGCTTCTAAGATCGTGTAGTGATAGACATCACCCTTGGGAAGTTCAGCAGCGATGAGCTTATGTTTTGCTACCAGCTTATCAAGTATAATCGTCTCCAGGTTCTTTTTCCGGTATCGCTCATCAATAAGAAATACCACCACCGTGCTCCTGTTTGTATCAATAATGACCCACCCTGCAGTAGCGCGATCCAGGAGAACCGCATAGAAAGTAAGAGACGGTGATTTCTTTATGGCTTCCCACCGTGCCTCTGCATATCGTTCACCTTTGTTCCCCAGCACAGTGTGATAATAGCTCTTCATCATCCCCTTGAGCTTTGAGGGATGTTTCTTTTCTACTTTCAATGTGCAGTGTAACTCCATGGGCAAAATCTCCTCCTTTTAACAGGATTCAAGGGGGCGAGGGTTCAAGGGTTTAAGGGTTGTAAATTGATGGCAACTAAAACCCTTATTCCTATCTCCTTCCCTCATGGTCAATAAAAAATTGAAACCCGAATCCAGCGTTAAAAGTACACAAAAAGTACTAAGGATGAGAAAAAGTTTTCAAAGTACCTCGACTCAATGCAGAGAGTAGGATCGCATTACACCACGCACATAAAAAGGGGGTACCTCTTCCTTTTTTATTCTTAACTTCCTTATTACTGGATTCGGGTTGAATTTTGTCAGATTCATGGTATAGTTAAAAATCTATCATAAAATTGGTGAGGCTTTATAAGCCCATTCTTAACACCACCCCATCGATTTTTCAATTGATTTATTAAGTTTTCGCTAAAACGCATTTTAAGAAAAGTAGACACTTTAACTCAACCACGCTCATGAATGTAAAGGAAACAATAAGACAGCTGATGTATGGTGCGCTCGAGAGATGTGCTCAGTCAGGAATCCTCTCTCAACTGACCTTGCCCTCTTTCATCCTGGAAACACCCAAGGCAGAACAGCACGGTGATTACGCTACCAATGTTGCCTTGATGATTGCACCCCAGGAAAAGAAGCCCCCTCGAGAAATAGCGCAGCAGCTTGTAAAGTACCTCTCTTTCGAGGATGATATCTTTGAAAAGTGTGAGATCGCAGGTCCTGGATTCATCAATTTTTTTATTTCACGCTCATGCTGGCTGAAGGCCTTCAGAGATATCACGCTTCAGGGCGATACCTACGGGAGATCGCAGCTCGGCCAGGGGAAAAAGATCATGGTTGAATACGTAAGTGCCAACCCCACCGGTCCCCTGCACATAGGCCATGGAAGAGGGGCAGCAATAGGCGGTGCGTTGGCTAACATTCTGGAGGCAGTGGGATACAATGTCAGTCGTGAGTACTATATCAATGACACAGGCAACCAGATGGAAACGCTTGGCAAATCTGTCTACACCCGCTACCTGGAGCTTCTGGGAAAAGATATTACTTTTCCCTCCGATTTCTACCAAGGAGACTATATCAAGGAGATAGCCCAAGAGATTCTCTCCCACCACGGTGATCACTATGAAAAAGTTGGTGAAGGTGAGTCTCTTCCCTTTTTCACCTCCTTTGCGATTGACTCCATAATGGAAGGGATAAAAAAAGACTTGAGTGATTTTGGTTCACGATTCGACAGGTGGTTTAGCGAGAAGACACTTTTTAAAGAAAAAACAGTTGATAAAGCCATAGAGGAGCTCAAGAAGAAGGGCTGCATCTACCAGAATGATGGTCACCTCTGGTTTAGGAGTACAGATTTTGGAGATGATAAAGATCGGGTGGTAGTGAGGAACACGGGTGTACCTACCTACTTCGCCTCTGATATCGCCTACCACTTAAACAAGCTGGAGAGGGGATACCAAAGGATTATCAACATCTGGGGAGCTGATCACCACGGCTATATCCCCCGGATTAAGGCGGTAATCGAAGCCCTTGGTAATAACCGAGATATGATTGAGGTACTGCTCGTACAGTTTGTCAGCCTGCTTAGGAAGGGAGTCCAGGTCGCCATGTCCACACGAAGCGGGACCTTTGTCACCTTGCGGGAGGTTATCGATGAGGTTGGCTCCGATGCGGTCAAATATATCTTCCTCACCCGAAAGTCTGATGCCCATCTTGATTTTGATTTAGAGATTGCCAAAAAGCAGAGTGATGAAAATCCGGTGTACTACGTCCAGTATGCTCACGCCAGAATCTGCAACATTATTAACTTTGCCAAAGAGCAAGGTCTACCTTTCCCTCAACCAGATGAGGTGAACCTGGAGCTGCTCATCTTACCAGAGGAGATGAAGCTGATAAAACAACTCTCATCATACCCTGAGCTGGTGGAGGGATGCGCGTCGAGCCTGGAGCCTCACCGCATCACGGTCTACCTCAATGATCTGGTGAGTAATTTTCACAGATACTACCATCTGGGAAAGCTGGAAGGCACACACAGAGTGGTAACCGAGGATCGAGAGCTGAGCAAATCGCGTCTCTGGCTGGTAACTACCATAAGGATAGTGATCCACAATGCCCTCTCGCTTATGGGAGTAAGTGCACCTGAAAATATGTGAAAATCATTCTCCATGAGCAACCATAACCATAACGCTTTCTTCTAGGAAAGGTACTCAATGCCTAAAACTGATGACGATGAAATTAAACTCAGTAAAAAACAGACGTTGTTCACCGCGATCGTGATGATCACCTCTCTCCTAGGAACCTTCGCCTTAGGGGTTTTTGTGGGAGTGAGATACACTCAAAGTAAAAAATCTGCAGAGTCCACGCCCTCTGCCGCCGATACCCTGGTGAAGACTCTCCCCCCTGCTGATATCCCTGTGGACTCCCCCAAACCCGCTCAGACCGAGGGGGAAAAGAACGCCACCCAATTTACTTTCTACGACACGCTCCTTAAAAACTCAGAAGCTCAGCTTGAGAGTGAAAAACACAGGGATGTGATCAAAGAAGTAACACCTCCCGCACCACACAAAGTTGAAAAGGTTGAAGAGCTTAGCCAAGATAATGTCAGAAAAAAATATACTATCCAACTAGGCTCATTTCAGCAAAAGGAAAAAGCCCACGCTTTGCAGAACCATCTCAAAAAACAGGGTTTCCTCGCCTATGTAATCACTGAGAAGCTACCTGAGAGAGGAACCTGGTACCGGGTGAAAATGGGGAAATTCGACACCCCAGAAGAAGCTCAACAGTGGATTACCAAGCTGGGTGACCTCTCACCACCACCCTTTATCACCTATGCCACAGATTAATGATAATAGACATCAGGTTTACGTGAGTAAAAAATTTTTCTGAGGCGAATTAACCGAACTATGAGATAATTCTTAATGTCCCTTCTTAGTTGTAAAAATTACCTAAAAGTGTTTATTTATCAACAAGTACTATGCAGTCTTAAAAATTGGTGAATTCACAATGTAATAGGCTCTAATAGCATGAATTACAATTAATTGGGGTCAATAAGAGATAATTCATTGCACATCATATATCCCATATCAGACATCCCACGTCGTGTTCTTCCAATTTCAACTATCATTCCCTTAATTCTTCAATTACCTAAATTCCCCATTCCAAAATTTTTTCTTGAAATTTCTTAGTAGAAGAGATAAAGATATAAATATACTATTATGAGAAAAAGACAAACTATCATCATCTTCATCACCGCCTCTTCAGAGCAGGAAGCAAGAAATATTGCTGCCACCCTGGTTGAAAAAAAACTGGTTGCCTGTGTGAACATTATACCTAAAATCCACTCCATTTACTGGTGGGAAGGAAAGGTATGCCAAGAGGATGAGGTAATGCTAATATCTAAGAGCACCCACGCCCTTTTCCCCCGCATTAGAGATTGCATAAAGTCCCTGCATAGCTATCAGGTTCCAGAAATCATCTCATTCCCCATATCAGATGGCTTACCTGAATATATCAAGTGGATAGAAGAAGTCACTCAATAGCATAACATCATGAAAGGAGGGATGAAATATGCCAGAAGAAAAGGTAGGTACTGTAGTGAAGTTCTTCTCAAAACCCAGTGTGGCAGCAATACAGATAACCGAAGGAGCACTCTCTGTAGGCGATAAGATAAAGATTAAGGGTCACACCACTGATTTTGAGGATACTATAAACTCCATGCAGGAGGAAAATAAAATTATAGAAAAGGCATCTCCCGGTCAGGTGATCGGAATCAAAGTAAAAGACCGTGTCAGAGAACATGATATAGTGTACAAAGTTACTTAATAC